>DATEDS010000116.1:0-12824 GCA_035281565.1 Gemmatimonadota bacterium | reverse complement strand
TTACGGCCTTCCCGGAAGCCCGCTTCAGGTGGTCGCTGACGGCTCCATGGGGAGGGTTCGGCGGCATGGTCACCAAAGACTGGACGGAGCGCGAACGATCCACCGAGGAGATGTACGGCGAGGTGTTCGGCGTCGTGTCCCAGGTGCCGGCGCTGCGCGTCTTCCCGCGTCTCGACCCGCCGCTCCCCACGCCCGGCCAGTACGACGTCGAGCTGGTGCTCCAGAGCGACGCTCCCGCCGAGGAGATGATGGAGACGGTGGGGAAAGTGGTCGGCGCCGGCTGGCAGAGCGGGAAGTTCCTGTACGTCGACACCGATCTCAAGCTCGACCTCCCGGAGGCGCGGGTCGTCCTCGATCGTGAGAGAATCGCGGATCTCGGTCTCGATCTGGCGACCGTCGGCCAGGAGCTGGGAACGCTTCTTGGGGGCGGCTACGTGAACCGCTTCAACTACTTCGAGCGGAGCTACAAGGTCATCCCGCAGATCGGCGCCGAGGACCGGACGACGATCGACCCCCTGCTGGACCTGAAGATCCGGACGCCGGGCGGCGAGCTCGTCCCGGTGTCGTCGTTCGCAAGCGTCGAGGCCACAACGGCTCCCCGGAGCCTGAACCGGTTCCAGCAACGGAACGCCGTGCGGGTGTTCGGCGGTGTCAAGCCGGGCGTGACCAAGGACGAGGGGCTGCGGGTGCTGGAAGAGGCGGCCACGGAGGCTGGAGGGCCGAGCATCGGCATCGACTACGCGGGCGAGTCGCGGCAGATCCGACTCGAGGGGTCGGCGCTGACCAACACGCTCGGGTTCGCGGTGATCCTCATCTACCTCGTCCTCGCAGCCCAGTTCCGGAGCTTCCGCGACCCGCTGATCGTCCTTCTGGGCTCGGTGCCGCTCGCCATCTCGGGCGCGCTCGTCTTCAGCTTCCTGGGATTGACCACGATCAACATCTACTCACAGGTGGGGCTCATCACCCTGGTCGGGCTGATCGCGAAGAACGGGATCCTCATCGTGGAGTTCGCCAACACGCTCCAGACGCGCGGCCTGCCGAAGCTCGATGCGTTGCGTGAGGCGACCTTGACCCGTCTGCGGCCGGTCCTCATGACGACCGCGGCCACGGTGTTCGGGCATCTCCCGCTGGTCCTCGTGTCCGGCCCAGGCTCCGCGGCGCGCAACAGCATCGGGATCGTCCTGGTCTCGGGGATGATCATCGGGACGCTGTTCACGCTGCTTGTCGTCCCGGTCTTCTATTCGCTGATCGCCGCCGAGCACACACCCGAGGAAGCCCCGATCGACGTCGAAGGGGAGGCCGTGGGAGAGCTCGATCTCGTCCCCGCGTAGCCCTTGTCGACGAGGAGGAATCTCATGTCTCGATTGCGATTCTCGCTGATGATGATCTTCACCTTTCTCGCGGCCGGCTGTGCCATCCAGCCGCGACCGGAAACCACCTCGGTCCCCGTTCCCTCCCGGTTGCTCTCGGAGGAGGCGGCGCAAGGATCCCCGAGTCCCGCTCCGTCGCAGGAAGATTCGATCGGAGCGGGGGCGCGGGATCCGGCCGGCGAGCCGGCGCCACCGGCGGAGGTCGCGGACGCCCGTGAGGCGCCTCTCCCCGCCTTCTGGACGCAGCTCGGCGATCCGACCCTGCGCGAGCTGATCGGCGAGGCTTTGCGCACGAACCTCGATGTGCGCGCGGCGGAGGCCCGGGTCCGCGAGGCCAGCGCGAGCCGGCAGCTCGCGGCTCTCGACTACTTCCCCACCGTGACCGCGAGCAGCGGGTACACCCGGCAGCGGTTCAGCGGCGCGTCGTTCCCGGGGTTTTCGGAGTCGGAGGAGCTGGACCTCTATCAGGCGGGGGTCGATGCCAGTTGGGAGATCGACCTCTTCGGCCGGATACGCCGCAACGTCGCGGGTCAGAGCGCCCTCCAGCGGGCCGCCCTGGAGGACGTGCGGGACGTCGAGGTCCTGTTGGTCTCCGAGGTCGGGCGAACCTACTACGATCTACGGGGAGCGCAGGAGCAGCTCGTCGTCGCCGAACGCAACGCGGAGAACCAGCGCCGGACGCTTCGGCTCACCGAGGATCGTCTCGAGGGAGGGCGGGGCACGGCCTTCGACACCGAGCGCGCGCGCGCCCAGCTCAGCGCCACGCTCGCGACCATCCCCGAGCTCGAGACCCGGATCGCGGGCGCCATCTTCCGGATGGGCGTGCTCCTCGGTCGTCCGGCGGAGCCTCTCCTGCAGAGGCTCGCCGCCCCCGCGGAGTTCCCGGAGCTCCCGGAGTCGCCCCGGGTCGGCGCCCCGGAGCGCCTCGTCCATCAGCGTCCCGACGTGCGGAGCGCCGAGCGCCGGCTGGCGGCGGAGACGGCGTTCGTGAGCTCGGCTCGCGCGGACTATCTCCCCAGGCTGACCGTGGGCGGGAGCGCGGGCTACACGTCGAGCGCCTTCGACGCCATCGGAGACTCCGAGAGCTCGCGCTTCATCATCGGCCCCACGCTATCCTGGCCCTTGTTCGACCTGGGGCGCGTGACGGCTCGCGTGGACGCGGCCGAGGCCCGGGCCTCCGAGGCCCGCTCGAGGTACGACCAGGCGGTGCTCCTGGCCCTCGAGGAGGCGGAGACCGCGTTCGTGGCCTACGATCGGGCGCGGAGGCGGCTCACCCATCTGCTCGACGCCGCCGAGGCTAGCGAGCGCGCGGCCGAGCTGGCGCGCTTGCGATTCGACGAGGGGATCACGGATTTCCTGCAGGTCCTGGACGCCGAGCGCACGATGCTGGAAGCGCAAGACGAACTGGCCCAAGGCCGCACCAACGCCGTGAACGCGTTCGTCGAGCTCTACCGGGCCCTGGGCGGCCTGTGGCCTCTCGGGGAGAGCAACGAACCCTAAGGACCCACCACGCGCTGTCGATCCGTCCGGCATGAAGGAGGTCTCGTGAACGGTACCGGCATTCTCGCCCGCTGGCGCTCGTGGGCGCCCCAGCTCCTCAGCCTCCTCAGGATCGTGGCCGCCTTCCTGTTCATGCAGTTCGGAACGGCCAAGCTGTTCGGGCTCCCGGCTCCCATCATGCCGGACGGGGGCACGGCCCCGCTCGGATCGCTGGCCTGGATCGCCGGGTTCCTCGAGACGTTCGGAGGTTTCTTCATCCTCGTCGGGCTCTTCACACGCCCGGTGGCGTTCCTGCTCTCGGGTGAGATGGCGGCGGCCTACTTCATCGGCCACGCCCCGCAGGGGTTCTGGCCCGTTCTCAACATGGGCACGCCCGCGGTCCTGTTCGCCTTCGTCTGGCTCTACCTCTCGGCGGCGGGGCCGGGTCCGTGGAGCGTTGACGCGATCCGTCGTCAGCCATCGATGAGTTCGGCCCCCGCGACCGGTCTCCACCCGTAGAGGAGTACCTCGTCACGAGAGGAGCAACCCTTGAAGAAGACCCACACGGCGAGCTGTCACTGCGGGCGGGTCCGCCTGGAGGCGGACTTCGACCTGGACGACGGCTCGTTCAAGTGCAACTGCACGAGCTGCACGAAGACCAGGGCCTGGCTGGCTTCCGTCCAGCCGGCGGACTTCCGGCTGATATCCGGTGAGGACGATCTCACCCGGTACGAGTCCACCCGTACGTTCCAGTATTTCTGTCGCGTCTGCGGCGTCCGTTTGTTCGGCCACGCAAAGGATGAAACGGCCGACGGCGCCTTCCGGGCCGTCAATCTGGGTTCTCTGGACGACGTTGACCCCGTCCGGCTGGCCGGTATGCCCGTCCAATACTTTGACGGGCGTAACGACGACTGGGGTTCCACGCCGTCCGAGGTCCGGCACCTTTGAACCATGCGTCTGGAGGGGTCGTCCACGTTGCGCGAGCGAGCGGCTAACTTCCGATGAGCGTGACCGCCACCGATCTGCCTCGTCAGCCGGGCGTGCTGGGCCCGGCCCAGCGTGGGGACCGCCGCGCCTTCCAGGAGCTCACGGAGCCCTTCCGGGCCGAGATCCAGCTCCACTGCTACCGGATGCTGGGCTCTCTCCACGACGCCGAGGACCTCGTTCAGGAGACCTTCCTCCGCGCCTGGCGCGGGCTCGCCGATTTCGAGGGGCGGAGCTCGTTCAAGAACTGGCTGTACCGGATCGCCACCAACGCCTGCCTGAACTCGATCGCGAGCCGGAAGAGCGCCCGGCGCCGTCCGCTGCCGCAAACGGAGGCCCCGGCCGCCCGTCGGGCACCCGAGGGTGGGCCGGCCACCGAGATCGCCTGGCTCGAGCCCTACCCGGACACGGCCCTCGCGGGGGTCGCCGAGCCCGCGCCGGGGCCCGACACCCGTTACGAGATGCGGGAGTCCGTGCAGGTCGCGTTCATCGCCGCGATCCAGAACCTGCCGCCCCGTCAGCGGGCGGTCCTCCTCCTCCGGGACGTCCTGGGATGGTCGGCGGCCGAGTCGGCCGAGCTCCTCGACAGCACGGTCGCCGCGGTCAACAGCGCGCTCCAGCGGGCCCGCGGCACGCTCGCGAAGCGGTTCCCCCAGGGCCGCCGCGGGCAGACGTCGGCGCCGAGCGCGGAACAGCGCGCCCTTCTCGAGCGGTACGTCCGGGCCTGGGAGCACTCGGACCTGGAGGGCTTCGTCGCTCTCCTCAAGGAGGACGCGGTCCTCAGCATGCCGCCGTGGCGGGAGTGGTACGACGGGCGCGAGGCGATCCGCGGGTTCTTCGCCGCGGCCTTCGGTGTCGCCGGCGAAGGTGCCTTCCGGCTGGTCCCCACGGCCGCCAACGGCCAGCCGGCCTTCGCGCAGTACACGGGCGGTCCCGAGGAGCTCGACTGCCCGAAGCGCGTGATCCAGGTCCTGACCATAGAGGACGGCGCGATCGCCGCCCTCACCTTTTTCACCGATCCGGAGGTGTTCGCGGCCTTCGCTCCGCCCGAGGCGGTGCCGGCACCGAGCGCCTGATGTACCGACCCTTGAAGGGAGGATCCGATGCCGTACGTCGATGGATTCGTGGCGCCCGTACCTGAGAAGAAGCTGGACGCGTATCGCCGCATGGCGAGAAAGGCGGGCAAGGTGTGGCGCGAGCACGGCGCCCTCGAGTTCCGGGAGTGCGTCGCCGACGACGTCAAGCCCGGAAAGCTCACGTCGTTTCCCCAGAGCGTCGATCTCAAGCGTGGCGAGACGGTGGTGTTCTCCTGGATCACGTTCAAGTCGCGCGCCGATCGTGACCGCGTCAATGCCAAGGTGATGAAGGATCCGCGGCTCGCCAAGATGATGGACCCGAAGGCGATGCCCTTCGATCCGAAGCGCATGATCTACGGCGGCTTCAAGGTCATGGTCGACGTGTGAAGGGGCTCTTCGACGAGGAGGAGGACAGATGAGCGAGGTTCGGGTACTGGTCGGCACGCGCAAGGGCGCGTTCGTGCTCACGTCGGACGAACAGCGCAAGAAGTGGAAGGTGCGCGGCCCGGAGTTCGCGGGCTGGGAGATCTACCACCTCAAGGGCTCGCCCGCCGACCCCGACCGGATCTACGCGTCCCAGTCGACCGGCTGGTTCGGCCAGCTGATCCAGCGCTCCGACGACGGCGGCGGGACGTGGGAGCCGGTCGGCAACGAGTTCCTGTACGACGGCGAAGCCGGCACCCACCAGTGGTACGACGGCACGCCTCATCCGTGGGAGTTCGCGCGTGTCTGGCACCTGGAGCCGTCGCTGACCGAGCCGGACACGGTGTACGCCGGGGTCGAGGACGCGGCGCTGTTCCGCTCCGAGGACGGCGGGAAGTCGTGGCAGGAGCTGCCCGGGCTGCGCACCCACGAGTCCGGCCCCTCCTGGCAGCCGGGCGCCGGCGGGCTCTGCCTCCACACGATCCTGATCGACCCGACCGATCCCGAGCGCATGTTCATCGCCATCTCGGCGGCGGGCGTCTTCCGGACCGAGGATGGGGGCGCGACCTGGCGGCCGGCCAACCGCGGCCTCAGGTCCGAGATGATCCCCGAGCCCGAGGCCGAGGTCGGCCACTGCGTCCACCGGATCGCCATGCATCCGTCACGCCCCAACGTCCTCTTCATGCAGAAGCACTGGGACGTCATGCGGAGCGACGACGGCGGGGAGTCGTGGCGGGAGGTGAGCGGCAACCTGCCGAGCGACTTCGGCTTCCCGATCCACGTTCACGCGCACGAGCCGGACACGATCTACGTCGTCCCCATCAAGAGCGACTCCGAGCATTTTCCACCCGACGGGAAGCTGCGCGTCTATCGGAGCCGGCAGGGCGGAGACGAGTGGGAGCCCCTCACGAAGGGCCTCCCGCAGAAGAACTGCTACGTGAACGTGCTGAGGGACGCGATGGCGGTCGATGCGCTCGACGAGTGCGGCGTCTACTTCGGGACGACCGGCGGGCAGGTCTACGCATCGGCCGATGCCGGGGACAGCTGGTCGCCGATCGTCCGCGACCTTCCGCCCGTTCTTTCCGTCGAGGTGCAGACCCTGTGACGATACGGGTCGTCCTGCCGGCGCACCTCCGGACGCTGGCGCGGGTGGACGGCGAGGTGGAGCTGGAGGTCGACGGGCACCCCACGCAGCGGCTGGTCCTCGACGCGCTCGAAGCCCGCTATCCCATGCTGCGCGGAACGATCCGCGACCACGTGACCTCCAGGCGCCGGGCGTTCGTCCGCTTCTTCGCCTGCGAGCGGGACCTGTCCCACGACTCCCAGGACGCGCCGCTTCCCGAGGCCGTCGCGTCGGGGGAGGAGCCGTTCATGGTCGTGGGCGCGATGGCGGGCGGCTAGCCGTCATCGCTCCGCGGCCGCCCGTCACGATGAGCCCACGACGACCCGCCGGCCCGTTCCCCATCGCGCCGCCGATCGAGCCCATGCTCGCCAAACTGACCGACACCCTACCCAGCGGAGACTTCCTCTTCGAGCCCAAGTGGGACGGCTTTCGGGCGATCGTGTTCCGTGGCGGATCGGAGGTGTTCATCCAGAGCCGAGACCTGAAGCCCCTCGACCGCTATTTCCCGGAGCTCCACGAGACCCTGCTCGCGCAGGCCCCGCGCGGCTCGGTGATCGACGGCGAGATCGTGATCGCGACCACGGAGGGCCTCGACTTCGACGCGCTCCAGATGCGGCTGCATCCCGCGGCGTCACGCGTGGCCAAGCTCGCCCGTGAGACCCCCGCGTCGTTCGTGGCGTTCGACCTCCTGGCCGTCGGCGGCCGGGACCGGATGGCGGCGCCGCAGGACGAGCGTCGCGATCTCCTCGAGCGCCTGTTCGCGAAGCTGGGGCCACCGCTCCACCTGACCCCCGTCACCCGCGACCGGCGGACGGCCGCCCGGTGGCTCGACCGGTTCGAGGGGGCCGGGTTGGACGGCGTGATCGCGAAGCCCGCGGACGCCCCCTACCAGCCGGGCAAGCGGGCCATGATCAAGGTGAAGCACGCGCGGACGGCGGAGTGCGTCGTGGCCGGATTCCGCTGGCACAAGGGGATCCCGGACGCGGTCGGCTCGCTCCTCCTCGGCCTGTACGACGACGAAGGCGTTCTCCACCACGTGGGCGTCACGTCGTCCTTCAAGACGACCATGCGCAAACAACTGGTGACGGAGCTCGAACCCCTGAGGAAGAACGCCCTGGCGAAGCACCCGTGGCGCGACTGGGCGGCCGCGGAGGCGGAGACGGGCCGCGCCCGGATGCCGGGCGGCCAGAGCCGCTGGAGCGCGGGCAAGGACCTGTCCTGGGAACCGCTACGGATCGAGCGGGTCTGCGAGGTCAAGTACGACCACCTCCAGGGCGACCGCTTCCGGCACGCGGCGACCTTCCTCCGCTGGCGTCCCGACAAGGAGCCGCGCGACTGCCGGTACGACCAGCTCGAGGTTACACCCGCCTACGAGCTCTCCCGGGTCTTCTCGTCCGGCTCGCGTCGCTCCTGACCCTTTCGGCGCTTCGCCCCGCGCCTCCTGGCCCCGCGCGCCCGCGACGGCTGCACGCGCGGGGGCTCGCCCCGCTGCTTCCGGTAGTGAGGTGGCCACGGCGCGTCGCCCTGCCCCTCCCTCTCGTGCCTGGCCGAAAGCTCGAGCAAGGGTTCGAGCGACCCCGGAGACTCGTCGATCCCGGCGTGACGATCGCCCAGCGTCCGGAAGCGCTCGGGCATCGTCGCGAGCGTGAAGTCGGACGGGTCCGCCGCCTCCACCTCGTCCCAACCGAGCGGCGCCGAGACGCGGGCGTCCGGGGTGGGACGGACCGAGTAGGCCGAGGCCACCGTCCGGTCCTTCGCGTTCTGGTTGTAGTCGACGAACACCCCGTGCCGCTCTTCCTTCCACCACTTGCTGGTGGCCAGCCTGGGCACGCGCCGCTCGACCTCCCGGGCCAGGGCCAGAGCCGCCCGGCGGACCTCGTCGAAGCCCCAGCGGCGCTCGATTCGCACGAGAACGTGCAGGCCACGGCTGCCCGAGGTCTTGGGCCAGCCGGTCAGCCCGAAATCCTTCAGCGTGGCATCGACGACTTGCGCCACCCGGCGCACCTGCGCCCACCTGACGCCCGGCACGGGGTCCAGGTCCACCCGCAGCTCGTCGGGGTGGTCCAGGTCGTCCGCGCGGACCGGATGCGGATGCAGCTCGAGACAGGCGAGGTTGGCCAGCCACGCGAGCGCCGCCGGGTCGCGCGGGACGACCTCGTCGGCGGTGCGACCCGAGGGGAAGCGCAACGACACGACTTCGATCCACGGCGGGCGCGACTTCGGCGCCCGCTTCTGATAGAAGAACTCCTCCTTGATCCCGTTGGGGTAGCGGACCAGCACGTTGGGCCGGCCTCCGGCTCCTCGCAGCGCACCCTCGGCCACGGCCAGGTAGTAGTTCACGAGGTCGATCTTGGTGTACTTGGGCTTCGGAAAGAGCACCTTGCGCGGGTTCGAGATCGAGATCTCGCGCCCCATGACGACGATCTGCTCGGGGTCGCCGCTCTTTCGCTTGGCTGCGCTGCCGCGGGGTCGGGCCATTGCCTGTCTTGTTCGTTGGCGTTCCAGGGGCGATGATCGTGCGCCAATCTAACCGGCTCCGAATCTCTCGCGACCACTCCCGAGCGTATCGATGACCGCCTCGCCGCAAAGCGTTCAGTTCGTCTATCTGCTCCTGCTCCTCCTGAACACCCTCGCCGCCTCGTTCATATGGGGGATCAACACCCTGTTCCTTCTCGATGCGGGCCTGAGCAACACGGAGGCGTTCGCCGCCAACGCCTTCTTCACCGCGGGACTGGTCCTCTTCGAGGTGCCGACCGGAGTCGTCGCCGATACGCGCGGCCGACGAGCGTCGTACTTGCTGGGAACGCTCACGCTCACGGTCTCCACGCTCTTCTATCTCTGGATGTGGTACGTGTCGGCGCCCTTCTGGGCATGGGCGTTGGCGTCCGTCCTCCTCGGGCTCGGCTTCACCTTCTTCTCGGGGGCGGTCGAGGCCTGGCTCGTCGATGCGCTCGCATTCACGGGCTTCGAGGGCAACCTCGAGTCGGTCTTCGCGAAGGGCGAGATCGTTCAAGGGGTCGCGATGCTCGGGGGATCCGTCGCCGGCGGCATGATCGCTCAGGCGACCAACCTGGGGGTACCCTACATCCTCCGCGCGCTCATCCTGTGCGTCACGTTCGTCCTCGCCCTCGCCTTGATGCGGGACCTGGGCTTCACCCCGAGCCGCGGGAAGCGCCCCGCAGAAGAAGTCAGGCGTGTGTTGAAGGGCTCCATCCGGCACGGTCTCGGCAATCCGCCGGTCAGATGGGTCATGCTCACCGCTCCTTTCATGGACGGGGTGGCGATCTATGCCTTCTACGCGATGCAGCCCTACCTGCTCGAGCTGTATGGCGACGAGCGGGCGTACGCGATCGCCGGGCTGGCGGCGGCGGCGTTCGCCGGCGCACAGATCGCCGGCGGGCTGCTCGTTCCGACGATCAGGCGGCTCTTTCACCGGCGCACCTCGGTTCTGCTCGCCGGGACGCTGCTGAGCTCGGGCTCGCTCGTGGCGATCGGGTTGATCCCGATCTTCTGGCTGGTCGTGGCTCTCCTGGTCCTGTGGGGCCTGATCTTCTCCGCCGTCATGCCGGTGCGTCAGGCGTACCTCCACGGCCTGATCGCTTCCGAGCACCGCGCCACGGTGGTGTCGTTCGATTCCCTGCTGGGGTCGAGCGGCGGGGTCGTGTTTCAGCCCGTCCTCGGCAAAACCGCCGACGTCTGGGGCTATCCGGCTTCCTACCTCTTCGGCGCGACGATACAGATGCTGGCCCTGCCCTTCGTCTGGCTCGCCCGGCGTGAGAAGGCAGGATCCGATGCGATCGTGGGCGCGCCGTCGTAGGATTCAACCGCGGGCGCTCATCTCACCGGCCCAGCTCGTCCAGCGCCCGTCCAAGCCTCGCCAGCCCCTCCTCGACCATCCCGGGATCGCCGCCGATCCCGATCCGGAAGTGGTCCGGCATCCCGAAGAACCGACCGGGGACGACCGTCGTCTCGTAGCGGTCGCGGAGCAGCCGGCAGAGGGAATCGACCCGGCCCCCGGCGAGGCGCGGGAAGGCGACCGTCCCGACCGGGGATCGGACCGTCTCGAGCTCGGGTCGCGAGTCCAGGAACCGATCGAGCAAGGGGCGGTTCCTCATGAGGATCCGACGGGCCCGCGTGGCGATCTCGTCCAGGTGGTCCAACGCGATCACGCTCAGGAGCTCGGCCGGATGGGCGGGGATAGAGCCGTAGAGGTCGTTCAACCGCCACATCCGCTCGGCGAGGGGGGCCGGGGCCAGCACCCAGCCGCAGCGGAGCCCCGAAAGCCCGTAGGCCTTGGTCAGGCTGCACGTCGCGATGACGTTGGGCGCCAGATGGAAGCTGGATCGCACGGCCGGGTCCAGGCAGGCCTCCAGGTAGACCTCGTCGACGATGACGTGGGCGCCCTGCCGATCGGCGATCGCGGCGATCCGCGCGAGGGTCTCCTCCGTGGTCCGCATGCCGCTCGGATTGTGGAGATCGGTGAGGACGATGGCGCGCGTCCGCGACGTCATGGTCCGCTCCAGCTCGTCGGGATCCACCCGAAAGCCCTCTTCGAAACGTCTCGGGAAGCGGCGGATCCTGGCGCCCAGGTACTGTGCCGTCCGGAGGAGCGGTTCGTAGGTCGGTTCCTCGATCAGGATCTCGTCCCCCGCTTCCACGACCGCCGCCAGCGCGAGGTGGTTCGCCATCGAGGTCCCCGTGGCCGCCACCACGCACGTCCCGGGCACGCCGCACTTCCGCGCCAGCCGCTCCTGGAGCGGCGCGTAGCCGTAGTAGCTCGGGCCCGTGATCTCGAGATCCTCGAGCCGCACGGGAAGCTCGGCCAGCGGAAAATCCGCCACGTCGCTCCTGGCGAGGTTGAAGCGGCCCTGGGACTCGAGCTTCGCCCACTCCATGAAGGCCGACCGTATCCGGCTTCTCGACCCGGTCACGGGGCATTCCCTCCCACCGCCCGGCCCCGGCTCCAGGCCCGGTAGGCAGGGATCCCCGCCAGGAGGATCGCCATCCCGATCGCCGTGTTCCCGGGGTATTCGAGAGCGCTCGCCAGGACGACCAGCCAGCAGGCGGCGATGAAGAGGACGGTCGTGACCGGATGGCCGGGCACCCGGGCGAACCGCTCCGACCCCTCGCCGCCAGCTTCCGGACGCTCCTCCCGCCGGCGGAGGACGAACAGGCAGGTCGCCGTGAGCCCGAAGAAGAGGAAGTCCATCGAAACCACGTAGCCGAGAATCTGCTCGTACCGCCCCGAGAGAGCGATCACGATCGCCATCGCCGCCTGCAGCAGGATCGCCACCGTGGGAACGCGGCGCCGCGGGTCGACCCAGGCGACGGCCCGGAAGAAGGTCCGGTCCCGGGCCATGGCGAAGTAGACCCGCGGCGCGGTCAGCATCGACTGACTCAGGAACCCGAGCGTCGAGATCGCGATGCCGACGGCAATGAACCGCGCCCCGGCCCGGCCGAACGCCGCCTCCATCACCGCCGAGGCGGGCGTCGTCGTCCCGGCCAGGGCCTCCGCCCCGAGGACCTGCACGCAGACGAAGTTCATCGCCAGGTAGAGGAGGACGACTCCGGTGACCCCCAGGACGAGGGCCCGCGGCAAGTTGCGCCGGGGCTCGCGCACCTCCCCGGCCACGAAGTTCGCCGTCTGCCAGCCGCCGTAGGCGAAGAGCACGGGGACCATCGCCGCGCCCAGGGCGAGGGCACCCGAAGAGGGTCCATCCAGGAAGCCGCGCGTGGAAGATGGCCCGGCCGGAGACGCGTCTCCCCCGCGCCCGAGGAACCACGCCCCGGCCACGACCACGGTCAGGATGGCCACGACCTTGAGCACCATGAGGGCGCTCTGGGCGCGACTGCCGGCCCGGACGCCGAGACAGTTGACGGCCGCGAGCCCCGCCAGGACGCAGCTCGCCAGGATCGGAGTCCCCGCGGAGAGCCCGGTGAGCTCCCGGAAATAGGCCGCGAAGGTGATGGCCACGGCGGCCATCCCGCCGGTCTGGATCACGAGGAGGAGTACCCAGCCGTAGAGGAACCCCAGCAGCGGGTGCCATGCCTCACGCAGATAGGCGTACTGTCCGCCCACCTCCGGCAACCGGGCCGCCAGCTCCGCATAGACAAAGGCCCCGACGAGGGCGATCAGGCCGCCCAGCGCCCAGGCACCGAGGATCGCCAGCGGCTCGTCCAGGTGTTGGGCGACCACGTACGGGTTGATGAAGATCCCGGCACCGACGATCCCGCCCATCACGATCATCGTGGCGTCGAAGAGGCCCACCTCACGGGCGAGCCTGGGCCCGGGACTCTCGGACATGTCACGTATTGTCGGGTGGAGCGGTTGAAATCCGCAAGGCCATGACCGACACTTGGCACGACCAG
>DATEDS010000115.1:0-5338 GCA_035281565.1 Gemmatimonadota bacterium | reverse complement strand
TCATGTCTCGGGCCATCCTGGCTGATGGTCAAGGGACTTCAAGGCACTTCGCCAATCTAATGCGCTCCGGGGCCTATCCGGCTTGCCCCGACCCGACGCCGGAGCCATCTTCCCCCAGCAGGAGGCGATGGAGTTCGCCGGAACCGCCCGGAGATCGGGCTGATGACTCCTGGACCCAGGACGGGTTGCGGGAGTTTTCGTGTTTCTGGGGGCGGCGATGAGAGAACGGACGATCATCCTGGTGGTGGCGGCGGGCGGGGCCCTGGGCGCGGTCCTCCGGTATCTCCTCTCGGGCTGGGCGCAGGCTCTCGGCGGCGCGCGCTTCCCGTGGGGCACCCTGGCGGTCAACGTCCTCGGTTCCTTCGTCATCGGTCTGCTGATGGCCGCCTTTCTGGAGCACGCGACCACGAGCCCCATCACGCGCGCCTTCTGGGTGATCGGGGTCATTGGCGGGTTCACGACGTATTCGGCCTTCTCGTACGAGACCGTCACGCTGCTGACGGTCGGCGACTGGACGGCCGGCGGCGCCAACGTTCTCGCCAACCTCGTCCTCGGCGTCACGGCGGCCTTCGTCGGCGTCCGTCTCGGCTCTTTGTGAGGCCCCTGTGAAGATCGAAGGTGAGGGCAAGCTCGTCCGGATCTTCGTCGGAGAGAGCGACCGGTGGGAGGGCCGGCCGCTCTACGAGGCGATCGTCCATCGCGTTCACGAGGAAGGCGGCGCCGGTGCCACCGTCCTGCGTGGCATCGAGGGCTTCGGCGCCCACAGCCGGATCCACACGGCGCAGATCCTCAGGCTCTCTCAGGACCTGCCTATCCTCATCGAGATCGTGGACACCGCCGAGCGGATCGACGCTCTCCTCCCCGAGATCGGCAGGATGATCAGTGAGGGGCTTGTCACGATCGAAAACGTGCGGATCCTCAAGTACGAGGCCGGCGGCGATCGCTCAGAATAGGGTGTAGATGAAGGGCGCGAGAGCCGAGGTCTGCGCGATGATCAGCAGGCCACCCAGTAGAACCAGGATCAAGAGCAGGGGCGCGAGCCACCACTTCTTCCGGACTCTCATGAAGTCCCACAGCTCGCGTACCAACGAAGCCCTGCCCATCGTGAGTACTCCTGTCCTCAGAACTGACGGTCGAGGTCGCTCCGTGGAGTATCCCTTCGACTGACCCACCAGGTCGGCGCGTCCATCGACCGCCGCAGTGGGGTACGGCCGACCGTTCTCCGGACCAAACCCATGGGGGTGATGACTCCATAATAAACTATGCCGAGGAGAATCGGCGTCGTCACCTTGGAAATCGCTCGAGCCATGCCCATCCATCCGCGCTGGACGGGTCCCAGGTGCCGCGGGATCGTCACGCCCGCCACGGCGAGGACCGCCCCTATCGTGACGAGCGCGATCGCGATGCGCGGTTCCTGGCGCCACCAGGCCAGCCCGGCGATCGCCACGAACGCAGGTGCCAGCGTGAAGGCGAACCTGCGCCCCTCCGCAGCGGTCAGTCGAGCGGCAGCTGCTTTCTCCAATCCCCCTCCTCGTGCCATACCGGCTGGTTCGTCTTGTCCAGCAGGTAGGGCCACAGAACCAGGTAGTCGATGTCCGTTCGCATGAAGCAGCGGTACGCGTCGGCCGGCGTGCAGACGATGGGTTCGCCCCGGACGTTGAACGACGTGTTCACCAGAACCGGGCATTCCGTTCGCCGCTCGAACGCGCGCAGGAGATCGTGGTAATCGGCGTTGTCCTCTCGGCTGACGGTCTGCACTCGCGCGGAGTAGTCGACGTGCGTGACGGCCGGGATCTCCGAACGGCGCACCTTGAGCTTTTCGATGCCCCACCGCCCTTCGTCCTCGACCGGAACCGGTAGCCGTCGGTCTTCCCGGACGGGCGCGACCAGCAGCATGTACGGGGATTCTCGATCGAGCTCGAAGTAGTCCCCCACTCGTTCTCGCAGCACGCTCGGCGCGAAGGGTCGGAAGCTCTCCCTGAACTTGATCTTCAGGTTCATCTGCGACTGCATGGCCGGGTTCCGGGGATCCCCGAGGATGCTGCGCGCACCCAGGGCACGCGGGCCGAACTCCATCCGTCCTGCGAACCAGCCGACGATCTTTCCGTCGGCCAGGAGCTCGGCCGTACGCTCGATCAGATCGTTGCGCTCCAGGCGCTCGAACGCCGCCCCCTGGGACTCGAGGTATTCCTGGATCTCCTCCGGCGTGAACTCGGGGCCGAGATACGCTCCGCGCATCCCGTCCCGCTGACGGCCGTTCACGCGGGGCAGGATTCGGGGAGAGCCCAGACGACGATGCCACACGAGCAGCGCCACCCCCAGCGCGCCTCCCGCGTCTCCGGCGGCGGGCTGGATCCACACCTCCTGGAACGGCCCCTCTCTCAGGATCCTGCCGTTGCCGACGCAGTTGAGCGCGACGCCTCCCGCGAGACACAGGTTCGTGAGGCCCGTTTCCCGATGCGCCTTGCGCGCCATCCGGAGCATCACCTCCTCGCACACCTCCTGGATCGAGCGCGCAAGGTCCATGTGGCGCTGGTCGAGCAGGGCCTCTGGCTTGCGCGGCGGCCCGCCGAACAGGCGATCGAATGCCCCGTTGGTCATGGTGAGCCCGGACAGATAGTTGAAGTACCTCTGATTCAGGGTGAACGAGCCGTCGTCCCGGAGATCGATCAGCTCGTCCAGGATGGTCTGGACGTACCTCGGCTCGCCGTAGGGCGCGAGCCCCATGACCTTGTACTCACCGGAGTTCACCTTGAAGCCGATGTAGTAGGTGAACGCCGAGTACAGCAGCCCGAGCGAATCGGGGAAGTGGAGCTCCTCGAGGAGCTCGATGTCGTTGCCCGATCCGATCCCGATCGAGGCGGTGGCCCACTCGCCAACCCCGTCCATCGTGAGAATCGCCGCTTCCTCGAAGGGCGACGGAAAGAAGGCGCTCGCCGCGTGCGACTCGTGGTGCTCGGCGTAGAGGATCTCGCCCTCATAGCCCAGCGCGTCGTGGAGCTCGTGGTCCATGTACAGCTTTTCCTTGATCCAGAGCGGGCCGGCCATCAGGAAGGAGCGGATTCCCCGTGGCGCGACGCCCAGATACGTCTCCAGGATCCGCTCGAACTTCAGCAGCGGCTTGTCATAGAAGCCGACGAAGCCGAGATCGGAGGGTTGGAGGCCGGCCGTCTGGAGGCAGAAATCCACGGCATGACGGGGAAAGCCGGCGTCTCCCTTGTTCCGGGTGAAGCGCTCCTCCTGCGCCGCGGCCACGATCTCTCCGCCGTGCAGGAGGCAAGCCGCGCTGTCGTGATAGAAGGCCGAGATGCCGAGAATGGCGGGCGGAAGCCCCGAAGACGCCACGCTGGGTCTAGTCGAACGTCGCCTGCAGGAATGCCGCCACGGTGCCGAGACGGCCGCGGTCGGTGGCCGGCGGGGGGAGCGGGGGCAGGTCGGCGAGAAGGATCTTCGGTTGCGGCACCTCTTCGGTGCCCTCCACGTAGCCGCCGAAGAAGCTCTCCATGCTGCCATCGACGAGCGCGGCCGCGCGGCGCGCGATCTCCTCGTCCGTCCATCGGACGTGCCCCCAAGACGTCCGGTCGTTCATCTCACGCCACAGGGCCGCCAGATCGACCTGGCCCCCCGTCCGGAGCCGGAGCTCCCGGTCGAGGCCGAGCCCGACCAGCGCCCCCTTCCGATACGCCAGATAGCCGTCGCTGGTGCCGAACGGCTTCGCGGCGAGCTGCTCCTCGGCGAACGTCCACCGCTCGCGGTGGGGGTTGTCGCGGTAAGCGCGGTCGATCTCGGCGAGCTGTTCGGCGAAGGCTTCCTCGTTCACCAGGCCCGCCTCGTGGGCGATCCGGAGCGCCAGGTAATCGTTCACGCCCTCCTGGAACCAGGCCGGAGCGTCGAACTGCTGCCACAGGTGGACGATCTCGTGGGCGAGGAGCCGGGCGCTGGGCGGGCCGCCGTTGTTCCAGTGGACGAAGCCCACCGCGCGCGGTCCGTTCCGGTTCCCGCTGGTGACCGGGAACCGGGCGGGCGCCATCATGATGGCCAGTCGCGAAACCGGCGGGGCGCCCAGCCGGTGTCGGGCGGCGCACGCGATCGCGCCGATGTCCCCGGCCACGTCTTCCGGGGCGAAGCCCCACTCGCCGGCGATCCCGAGCTCCAAGTCGAGGCCGCACGCGTGGATGTCGCCGATCGCGATCCGGCCGGCCAGGACGTCGGTTTTGACGAGCGTCCGCGTCCCATGGAAGGCGGAGCGCCCGGCCCATCCGGTGACGAGCCGCCACTCGGCCGGCAGGCGCCAGTCGACCCGGACCGGCGCATGCTGTGCGGTCTGGCTCGGCATGATCGGCAGCAGGAAGAGGGCCTCGGCGGGCGCGTACAGCAGATCCCGGTCGAGTCCGACGCTCCAGGCGTTCAGGGGGCGCTCGGCCGTGATCGGAAGCCGGTAGGTGATCCGGATCGGGTCGTCCCACCCTCCGGCCGGCCGCTCGTAGGTCCACCGCGGCGCGCCGTCCGCGAGATCCCAGCGGGCGTGCCGCACGCCCTCGATCTCCGGCTCCTGGGTCAGCAGCCCCACCAGCGGTCGCTGGCTGGGGCGCTCGAGGACCAGCGCCTCGCCCTGGTACCCGTGGACGGTGAGGGTGACGTCGATCGCCCCCGTCGACGGATCGGGCTCGAGGGTGTAGCGCAGCTCGCAGCACGGCACGCCCCCGGGAAGGGTCGTGGTCAAGGGGGCGAGCCCCCCGATCAGGAGCACGGTCCGCAGCAGGCGCTTCATGTCCAGGTAGCTAATACGCAACTGGCGGGCCGTTTGTTCTCGGGTGGGCAGGACGAGGCGAACCCGTCCAATCCAACCGCCATGTTCCCTCGGGAAACTGAGTTCCATCGTTGGAATGGCGGTTTTTCGAGCCCGGGAGGATCACCGGGGGGAATGACAATGGGGCCGCGACCAGCCTTGGCTGCGGCCCCCGATTCGTCGGTGAACTCCAAGACTGCCTTCGTGGTGTGAAGGTGCTCAGCCCCGGCACTCGAAGCCGGTCAGCACGAAGCGGTCCACGGTCATCTCGCCGTTTGCGTTGACGACCACGAAGATCTGGAGCGTTCCCACACCCCCGTCGGCAGAGGGCCCCTGCTGACGCTGCTGATCGTGAACTCGATGAAATGCTCGTTCGAGACGTACTCGGTCCCCGTCGTTCGCCCGACGCCGTTCGGGTTTAGGCCGCGAGCATGAGCCGCCGGACCGGGATGCCCCGCCGGCGGCTCACGACTGTCTACTATCAAGTCACGATCCGAGCTTGACCAGGGTCATGCTGAAGGGTCCGGCCGTGCCCACCTGAACAAGTCC
>DATEDS010000114.1:0-3696 GCA_035281565.1 Gemmatimonadota bacterium | reverse complement strand
CAGCGGGACCTCGGGCCTCGACTCCAGCGCCTTGGAGATCCCTCCCTCGAGGCCCGAGAACAGGTCCGCGAGATCGAAGCCCTCGAGCCCCGTCAGCCCGTCCACGCCGGCGGCGAGCCAGTCCGGGGAGCTCGTGAGATGACCCGCGAACTGGCGCGTCCACTCCTCGGTGACCCCGAGCGCGATCGCGTAGGGCAGGACCTCGCTGAACCGCTCCGGCGTCCGGGCGGGCGCTTCCCGAAACTCGATCTCCGCCTTCTCGGCCCGGCGGATGTACTCCTCGAGGCCTCGCAGATCGCGCCGGAGCGCGGCCCCCTTGGGCGTCGTGGCGGGCATGATCTTCGAGAACAGCATGATCAGGATTCCCGAGCCGGCGACGCCGACGCCGAGGATGTCCCGACCGAGGACGACGGCCGTGGCCCCGGCAAGCAGGACCGCGAAGCCGCCCCAGGCCCATCGCCTGCGCACGCCCTGCGGAGACTCGCGGACGAACCGGCGGGTCACGAGCTGGCGGTAGATCGCCCGCCGGATCTCCGGGAGGTAGACGTGGAACTTGTTGCGAAGCTCGGACAGCCGGCGCGACCGCTGATCGCCGAAGATTCCGTCCAGGAGGAGCCGCTCGTAGATCTCGAGGCCCTGCCGCTCGGGTGTCAGGAGCTCGAGCTCCCAACCCTTGAAGCCGAGGTCCTCGAGGGCACGGGCGGCCGGCTCGTAGCGGTCGAGCCGTGAGAAAGGACCCGGGGCGTCCTGTCGGCGGATCCGCACGTAACCCCGGCGGGCGAGGTCGATCAGCGTGGCGACGACGTCCCTCGTGTCCACCCGCTCGTCCACCAGCGCGCCCGCCGGTCCCGGGCCGAGGCCCTCGGGGATGCGCCACTGGGGGACCACGCTGCCGGCCGCGGGGTCGCGGCCGGAGCGGATCCACATCAGGGAGAGCCCGGCCAGAACGACGACCGGGAGGCCGAGCGGACCGAACGTGATCAGGGCGGCCCGCAGCCGATCGAGGAAAGAGGGACGGGGGACGACCCCGACGGGGAAGACGGCCAGCATCGTGAGGCCTTCCCCGGGAGCGAGGTCGGTCGTCGCGAATCGGAACCGCCCGGGTGCCGGCATGTCGGCGCTGCACCGGGTCTCGTCGGAGCTGTCGGGGGGGCCGGCGAAACAGCCGGCGCGCCACGGCCCGGCCGCGGTCGCCGCCGTCACCGGCAGCGCCAGCGACGCTTGCGCGCGCTCGATCGGCACCTCGGATTCCGTTCCGGTGACCTGCCAGTAGAGTTCGGTGCGGTCCTCGTGATGGTCGAGGGCGCCGTGGATCGCGTACCTGAGGACGTAGGACTGGACGCCGGTGACCATGGTGTCCGGATCGCCGATCCGGACGCGTGTCCGCCGCCGCCGATCGACCTGGACCGGCAACGGTCGGCCGCCGCCGTCGGTCACGGGCCCGAGGTCGATCCGTTGGACGCGCCCCGCGAGGTGGAGGTCGCGGTAGATCCCGTGACGCCACAGATAGCCGAAGTCGACGTCGACCCGCTCCACGACCGCCACGGATCCGTCCCCGCGAACCTCGTAGGTGGCGTGGAAGTCCGTGACCCTGAAACCGCCCTGGGCGAGCGCGGGACCGGGGGCGAGAAGGAGGAGGAGGGCACCACCGAGGAGGCCGGTGCGCGGGGAGGGCCGGTTACGGACGTTCATCCGTCCCCGCCCGCGTCAGCCGCTCTCCCGGACGTCGGCCGAGGGCGCCTCCCGCTCGGCCAGGTCGGCCAGCTCGAAGTACTCGCCGGCGTGGAAGCCGAGCGGGCCCGCGATCAGCAGGTTCGGGAACGTCTCGCGGAGGGTGTTGAAGTCGCGGACGACCGCGTTGTAGTAGCGGCGTCCGCTGGCGATGTCGTTCTCGGTCTCGGCGAGCTGCGCCTGGAGCTGGAGGAAGTTCTCGCTCGCCTTGAGATCCGGATAGTTCTCGACCACGGCAAAGAGCTGACGGACGCCGCTCGTGAGCTGGTTCTCGGCATGCGCCCTGGCCGAGGTGTTGTCCGGGGCGCCGCCCGCCATGAGCGCGTTCGAGCGCGCCGTCGTGACGCGCGAGAGGGTCCGGCTCTCGTGGTCCATGTACCCCTTGACCGCCTCGACCAGGTTCGGAATCAGGTCGGCGCGCCGCTTGAGGAGCGCGTCCACGTCTCCCCACGCCGCCTTGAGGCGGTTTCGGAGCCCGACCAGGCGGTTGAACGTCCAGGTGAGCCAGGCCAGGGCCAGGGCGACGAGAACGAGCGCGATCGATCCGATGACGGTCGCCATGGTCCTCCATTCTAGCAAACTCCGCACCGGGTAGCATCGGAGCGCGGACGCTCAGGCCAGGCTCCTCCGGAACCGCATCACCGCGAGCCCGAGCGCCCCGACCGCCATCGCCGCCAGGATCAGGTATTCCGGCCACAGGCCGGCCACGCCCTCGCCCTTCAGGAAGATGCTCCGCACGATCGTCAGGAAGTGGCGCACCGGGTCCAGCACCGACAGCCAGCGGAAGAGGGCCGGCATCGTGTGGACCGGATAGAGAAAGCCGGCCAGGATGATGGCCGGGAGGAAGAAGAGGAACATGGTCATGAACGCTTCCTGCTGGGTCTTCGAGACCGTCGAGATGAGAAGCCCGAACGCGAGCCCGGCCACGATGTAGAGGAGGGCGGCCGCGAGGAGCGCCAGGACGGACCCTCTGAAGGGGATCCGGAACCACGCGACGGCGACCGTCGTCACGAGCCCGAGGTCGATCAGGCCCACGACCGACACGGGGAGGGTCTTGCCGAGCATGAGTTCGGCGGGGGTCAGCGGCGTGACCATGAGCTGCTCGAGGGTTCCCGCCTCGCGCTCGCGGGCGACGGCGAGCGACGTCAGGAGGAGACACATCAGCATGAGGACGGCGCCGATCACGGCCGGCACGTTGTAGTCCCGGCTCCGGAGACCCGGGTTGTACCAGGCCCGGTCCCGCAGCTCGACGCCAGCCGGGAGCGGTTCGAGGCCGTGGCGTACGGCCAGACCCGAGCCGGCCTCCGCCGCGAACCGCTGGACGATCCGGTTCGCGTACCCGAGCGCGACGGTACCCGTGTTGCTGTTCGTGCCGTCGACCAGGAGCTGGATGGCCGGGCTGCGGCCGGCCGCGAGATCGGCCGCGAAGCCGGCGGGGATCTCGAGCCCCACGACCGCATCGCCCCTTTCCAGGGCTTCGAGCGTCGTCGCCGACCGCGTCCCCCGTTCGGTCACACGGAACCGGCCCGAGGCCGTGAACGCGTCCACGAGACGCCGGGAGTCGGGCGTGACGTCGTGGTCCACGACCACGGTGGCCACGTCGCGGATGTCGGTGTTGACGGCGTAGCCGAAGACGATGAGCTGCACGACGGGAGCGACGAAGACGATCATGCGCGTACGCGGGTCGCGCAGGAGCTGCCGGCGCTCCTTCCGCACGAGCTCCAGGACGTGGCGGCGCGACGGGAGCCTCACGCGACCTCCTTCTTGAGGGCCCGCATCGTGAGCGCGAGCCCCGCCACGGCGAAAAGGACGAGCGCCAGGGCCTCCTCCCAGAGGACGTCCAGGCCGACCCCCTTCAGGAACACGGCCTTGGTGACGTCGACGTAGAAGCGGGCGGGGAAGAGATAGGTGAGCGTCCGGAGGGCCGGCGGCATGTTGGCGATCGCGAAGATGAAGCCCGACAGG
>DATEDS010000113.1:0-2719 GCA_035281565.1 Gemmatimonadota bacterium | reverse complement strand
ATTCGGGCCCGGTCCTGACGCAGTTCGAGGTCAAGCCGGCCCCCGGCGTCAAGGTGAACCAGATCGCCAACCTGGCGGACGACCTGGCGCTCGCCATGCGCGCCCAGCGTATCCGGATCGTGGCTCCCATTCCCGGCAAGGGGGCGGTCGGGATCGAGATTCCCAACCCGCGGCCGCGCATGGTCACGATTCGCGAGATCCTGGAGACGGGGGAATGGACCGCGCCGCGGGGCAAGCTGCCGTTGGCCCTGGGTCGTGAGATCGCCGGCGCGCCGATCGTGACCGATCTGGCGCGCATGCCCCACCTGTTGATCGCGGGCGCAACGGGCTCGGGCAAGTCGGTCTGCATCAACGCGCTCGTGATGAGCCTCCTCTTCCGCTACGGCCCCGAGGCCGTGCGCCTCATCATGATCGACCCGAAGATGCTCGAGCTCGTCGCCTACAACGGCATCCCGCACCTCCTCCACCCGGTGGTGGTGGAGCACAAGCACGCGGCCAAGGCGCTCAAGTGGACGGTGGCGGAGATGGAGCACCGCTACCGGCTGCTGGCGGCCAGCGGCGTCCGGAGCCTCGAGGACTTCAATGCCCGGATCCGGGACGACGGCGGGCTCGACGGTCTCGAGGGGGACGAGCGCCGCCCGCTGCCTCTGATCGTGGTCCTGATCGACGAGCTGGCCGACCTCATGCTCACGGTCCAGAACGAGATCGAGGAGCCGCTCGCGCGACTGGCGCAGATGGCGCGGGCCGTCGGGATCCACCTCGTCCTGGCCACGCAGCGCCCGTCGGTGAACGTCATTACCGGGGTCATCAAGGCGAACTTCCCGTCCCGGATCTCGTTCCAGGTCTCCTCCAAGATCGACAGCCGGACGGTCCTCGACATGAACGGCGCGGAGCAGCTGCTGGGCAACGGCGACATGCTGTTCATGCCGGCCGACAGGGCCGAACCCCTCCGCATCCAGGGGGCCTACGTCTCGACCGCCGAGACGGTGCGTGTGGTCGAATACCTGAAGGCGGCGGGGGAGACGCTGAACGCCGCGGAAGTCGCGCCGCCGGTGGACATCATCGCCGAGGCTTCCGAGTTCGAGATGGCGGCGCTGGACGAGCGGGACGAGCTGTTCGGCGCGGCGGCGCGAGTCGTGATCGAGCACGACCAGGGCTCCACCAGCCTCCTCCAGCGTCGGCTCAAGGTGGGGTACTCGCGGGCGGCGCGGATCCTGGACCAGCTCGAGCGGGATCACATCGTGGGGCCGCCGGACGGCACGAAGCCGCGCGAGGTCCTGATCTCGCTCGAGGAGCTCGAGCACCGGGAAGCGGCCCAGCGGGGTCTCCCCTGATGCCCGGTTCGGCCCGGGGGGGACAGGGACGGATCCTGGTGACGGGCGGGGCGGGCTTCATCGGCTCCCACCTCTGCGAGGCGCTGGTCGCAGCCGGGGCTGAAGTCGTCGCCTTCGACAGCTTCGACCCCTTCTATCCCCGAGCCGTCAAGGAACGGAACCTGACCGGGCTTCGGGGCAGCGACCGGTTCACGCTCGTCGAAGGCGACCTGCGCGAGCCGGCCGCCGTGGAGTCGGTTCTTGCCGACGGCCCGTTCGATGCCGTCGCGCACTTGGCGGCCCGGGCGGGTGTCCGTCCCTCGCTCGAGGACCCCGGCGGGTACATGAGCACGAACATCGAGGGGACGACGACGCTGCTCGAGGCGATGCGGCGCGCCGGGTGCTCCCGGCTCGTCTTCGGCTCCTCGTCCTCCGTCTACGGCAACAGCCGCGCCATCCCGCTGCGCGAATCCGACCGGGTCGACCGACCGGTCTCTCCCTATGCGATGACCAAGAAGGCCGGCGAGGAGCTGTGCCACGTCTACCACCACGCGTACGGGTTCAGCGTCATGTCGCTGCGCTTCTTCACCGTCTACGGGCCCCGCCAGCGACCCGACATGGCGATCCACCGGTTCGTCCGGCTGATGGAGGAGGGCCGGCCGCTCCCGGTGTACGGGGACGGGACGACGGAGCGCGACTACACGTATTTCTCGGACATCGTGGCCGGCGTGGTCGCCGCCATCGACTGGGTGCGGCGGGAGCAGGGGTTCGAGATCGTCAACCTCGGGGAGTCGGTCCCGGTCCGCCTGGACCGGCTGATCGAGGAGCTGGCCGAGGCGACCGGGAAGCAGCCCCGGATCGAGCGCCTGCCGATGCCGGTCGGAGATGTCGAGCGGACCTGTGCCGACATCGGGCGCGCGCGCGAGCTCCTCGGCTATGCCCCCTCGACCGGCATCAGGGAGGGCATCGAGGCGTTCGTCCGCTGGTATCGGGACGTGGCGTCCGCCAGGGCCACGTGACGGCGTGAAGGTCGCCCCTTCCCCTGCCGCGGAGGAGCTGCGGCGCCGGATCGACGCCACCGAAGCCCTGGTCGGTGTGGTGGGTCTCGGCTACGTGGGCCTGCCTCTGTCGCTGGCCTTTGCCGAGCGCGGCCATCGGGTCCTCGGCTTCGACGTGGATCCGACCAAGGTGGAGGCCCTCTCCCGGGGCGAGACCTACATCGGTCACCTCGACGGAGGGCGCGTGCGCAAGGCCGTGCGGGAGGGCGGCCTCGCGGCGACGGGGGATTTCGACCGCCTGTCCGAGCCGGATGCGACCCTGATCTGCGTCCCCACGCCGCTGACGGCCCATCGGGAGCCGGAGATGCGGTACATCGAGCAGACGGTGAAGGAGGTCGGGGCCCGCCT
>DATEDS010000112.1:0-4598 GCA_035281565.1 Gemmatimonadota bacterium | reverse complement strand
GCGGGCAGGGCTGCTCGATCAGCCAGGCGTCGGCGTCGATGATGACCGAGGCCCTGGCCGGCCACTCGCTGGACGACGCGCTCGCCCTCGAGCGCCGCTTCCTCGACCTCATGCACGGGGACGAAGGCGCGGCCGGCGACCGGGCGCTCGGCGACCTCCGGGCGCTCCAGGGCGTCTCGAAGCTCCCCGTCCGGATCAAGTGCGCGCTCCTCGGCTGGAACGCGCTCGACGAGGCGATCCGCGCCTACCGGGCGAGCGATCGGGGGCTCATGGGCGAGCGCCTCGAGTTCGACGACATGACGACCGAGGTTCCGGAGGCGGCCCCTCCGCCCGAGGGGTTCGACCCGGAGGCGCATCGGGAAGACCTGCCGGGCTGACCCGGGCCGTCCGGAACGGCTCCTACGTCGGTGGCCCGAAGAGATCTTCCAGTCGCAAGCGGAAGCCCGGCAGAACTTCCTCGCCGTCCAGCTCATCCGCTCCGCTGAGCAGCCGAATCTCCTTCCGGGAGCGGTAGACGGCGACGCTCCTCGCCGCCGGATCCACGACCCACACGAGGCGCGACCCCGCGTTCAGATAGTCCAGGACCTTGGAGTGGATCTGGGTCATCGTGTTCGACGGGGACACGACCTCGACGGCCAGGTCTGGCGCCAGACGGCCGAAGCCGGGCGGCGCCGGAGACGGAACGCGGCTCTCGGCCACGAAAGCGGCATCCGGTGCACGGACGGTCGGCGGCTCCTCGAACAGCGCGGAGCCGGTCTCGGAGGCGAGCACCTCGCCGAGACCATGCTCCTCGGCGAAGGCGGTCAGCAAGTAGAGGATTCTGTTGGCGAGCCGGCCATGTTCGAAGCCGGCTGGAGGCTCCCGCACGACAACCCCGCGCACGAGCTCGCAACGCCACCCGTCGTCAGGCAGTCGCTCGAACTCGTCAATCGTGAGCAGGGGTTTTTCCGAAGTGAAGGGGTCGCGGGTCATCATGTACTCCTGATGGCGACCAGCCGGCGACCGCTACGCCCTCCCGAACGTGTCGCACGCGTTCACGTCGCCGGACTCGAGGCCCGCGCCGAGCCATCGCTGCCGTTGCTCGGACGTGCCGTGGGTGAACGATTCGGGCGAGACCGCTCGGCCGGCGTTTCGTTGCAGGCGGTCGTCGCCGATGGCGGCGGCGGCGGCCAGGCCCTCCTCGACGTCGCCGGATTCCAGGAACTGGCCTCCCCGCTCCTCATGGGTGCGGTGCGCCCAGACCCCCGCGTAGCAGTCGGCCTGGAGCTCGAGGCGGACCGAGAGATCGTTGGCGGCTCCGGGGTTCCGCTGCTGGAGGGCGCGTACCTCCTCAGCCGTCCCGACCACGTTCTGCACGTGGTGCCCCACCTCATGCCCGACCACGTACGCGGCCGCGAAGTCGCCGGGTCCACCCATCCGGGCGAGCTCGCGGAAGAATCCGAGATCGAGATAGACCTTCCGGTCGAGCGGGCAGTAGAAGGGCCCCGTCGCCGCCCCGGCGGTCCCGCATCCGGAACGTACCAGGTCGGTGAAGAGGACCAGGGTGGGCGGCGGATAGGAGGCGCCGTTCTCGGCGAAGATCGCGCTCCACGAATCCTCGGTGCTGGCGAGGATCGCCGAGACGAACTGGGCGGCCTCGTCCTCGGCAGGCGGCGGCGGGCCCTCCTGCGTCGACCCCGTTTCGGGGGCGGTTTGCAGGAGCGCCATCGGATCGCCGCCGAGGCACCAGACGAGAAGGAGAAGCAGGAGAAACCCCATTCCGCCGCCGACGGCCACGCCGGGCCGCATGCCGCGGCGGTCCTCGACGTTCGTGCTACGCCGTCCCGATCTCCATCGGACCATCCCGCACCGCCTTCCGAAGAGGGATCCTCGACCGGACCTCGACGACATTCTAGCGCGCGAGCCCGGATCACGTCAGCGCGCGTCCGCGGGGCGAGCGGCCAATACGGACTTGACAGGTCCGTTTTCGCGAGTATCCTGTTTGAGACCGAGTCTCATCTATTCCGGAATCGTTACTGAAAGCCTGACATGGAGAGGGTCGATGATCGGTAAAGGGTTGGCGGTCGGCGCGGTGCTCGTGACGCTTCTGGCATGTTCGCTCGGGTCCGCGCGGGCTCAGGCGACCGGCGACATCGAGGGCCGGGTGACGGCCGAGCGGGACGGCGATCCGATCGGCGGAGCCCGGGTCCGGCTCCTCGAGCTCGACCGGGCGACGACGACCGACGCGGACGGGGGATTCGTCTTCCGCGGGGTCGCGGCCGGCACCTACACGCTCGAGATCGAGGCCCTCGGTCGGTCGCCGGTGCGGCGCACCGTGACGGCCGGGACCGGACCGGTGGTCGTGGCGCTCCCCGCCCGAGCCCTCCAGGCGCCGCCGATCACGGTCCTCCTCGATCGGTTTCGGGTCGTCGGCGGTCCCGAGGATCTCGCCACCATTCCGGGATCGGCGCACGTCATCGGCCCGACTGAATTGGCGAGCCAGAAGCTCCTCTTCGACGACGTCCACAAGGTCCTGCGCCAGGTTCCGGGGCTCAACATCCAGGAGGAGGACGGATACGGGCTGCGCCCGAACATCGGGATCCGCGGCACGGGCTCGGAGCGGAGCTCCAAGATCTCGCTCATGGAGGACGGGGTCCTGATCGCCCCCGCGCCCTACTCCGCCCCGGCCGCCTACTACTTCCCCGTCGCCGGGCGGATGGAGGCGATCGAGGTCCGGAAGGGCTCCAGCCAGATCAAGTACGGGCCGCACACGATCGGCGGCGCCCTGAACCTCGTCTCGAGCCCGATCCCCGACGACCTGTCGTACCTGGTGGACGCGGAGGGTGGCGAGGACGCCTCCGGGAAGCTCCGGGCCCGCGCGGGCGATTCGTACGACCACTTCGGATGGATGGCCGAGACCTATCAGATCCGGACGGATGGCTTCAAGCGGCTCGACTCGGGCGGCGACACGGGGTTCGAGATCTCGGACTACGTGGTCAAGCTGCGGGTGGACAGCGGCGAGGACGCCTCCCTGCCCCAGGCCCTGGAAATGAAGTTCCAGCTCTCCGAAGAGACCTCGGACGAGACCTATCTGGGCCTTACCGAGGAGGACTTCCGCCAGGACCCGCTCCGGCGCTATGCGGCGTCGCAGGCGGACGTCATGCGGACCGACCACAGCCAGGTCCAGCTCAGCCACCGGCTCCGCGCGGCGTCGTGGGTGGATGTCGCGACCGTCTTCTACCGCAACGACTTCAACCGCAACTGGTACAAGCTGAACGACGTCGGGGGCGAAGGGATCGGGGATATTCTCGCCGACCCGGCGGCCTTCCCGGAGCTCCTGGGGGTCGTCCGCGGGGCGACCAGCGAGCCCGGCGCGCTCGTCGTCCGCGCCAACAACCGCGAGTACTACGCGCAGGGCATCCAGTCGATCCTGAGCCTCGATCTGGGAGAGACCGCGCGCCACGGGATCGAGCTCAGCGTCCGCTATCACGAGGACGAGGAGGACCGCTTCCAGCACGACGACCGCTACCGGATGTTGGACGGCCGGATGGTGCTGACCGAGGCCGGCGCTCCCGGCAGCCAGGACAATCGGGTCGGAGAGGCCCAGGCCTGGTCGCTGTTCGCGCAGGACGAGATCCGCCTTGGACGGTGGACGGTCGTCCCCGGATTGCGTTACGAGACGATCGACTTCACGCGTACCGACTTCGCGACCGATGATCCCCGCCGAACCGCCCCCACGAGAATCCGCGAGAACGGTGTCGACGCGGTCATCCCCGGTGTCGGGGCGAGCTACGAGGCGGGCGGGGTCGTTCTGTTCGGCGGGGTTCACAAGGGATTCGGTCCGCCGGGGCCCGGGGCCGACGAGGAGACCGAACCCGAGGAGAGCATCAACTACGAGCTGGGCGCGCGCGTACGGCGCGGTTCCCTGAACCTGCAGGCGGTCGGCTTCTACAACGACTATCGGAACATTCTGGGACGGGCGACGCTCGCGACCGGGGACCCGACGGGGGCGGGCGAGCTGTTCAACGGCGGCGAGGTGGAGGTGAGCGGTCTCGAGCTGGCGCTGGACGTCGACCTGGCGGAGCGGGCCGCCCTCGGGATCCGGCTGCCGGTGCGGCTCGCCTACACGTACACGAGCGCCGAGTTCGAGACCAGCTTCGAGAGCGGCTTCGAGCCGTGGGGCACGGTCGTCGCCGGCGACGAGCTCCCCTACGTGCCTTCCAACCAGCTCTACGTGGGTGCCGGCCTGGAAGCCGGCCCGTGGGCGCTGCGCCTGGCCGCGAACCACGTGGACGAGATGCGGACCGAGGCCGGGAGCGGTCCCATCCCCGCCGGAAGCGGCACGGACGCGTTCACGGTGTGGAACGCCAGCGGCGAGCTCCGGCTGAGGACCGGGAGCACGCTCTTCGTCGGCGTCCAGAACCTGACCGACGAGTCCTACGTCGTGGCACGCCAGCCGGCGGGTGCCCGGCCGGGTCTCCCGAGGACGCTTCTGGCGGGAGTCCGCTTCACCCGCTGACCGGCCGGAGGGCTGATGCACCGAGCCGGTTGACCTGCGCGCTCCGCCGCTGGTGTCGGGAGGCGGGCCCGGGCTGGCTCGTCACCGCCGCCTTCGTCGG
>DATEDS010000111.1:0-3526 GCA_035281565.1 Gemmatimonadota bacterium | reverse complement strand
CCGCGGGCCGGGAACCGGACCCCGGGTCAGCCGGGGCCGAGGCAGTCAGCTCAGCCCGACCAGCCCCAGCGCCCAGCTCGCCAGCAGATACAGGGCCACCCCGCCGAGGACCGTGAACGACAGGTGGTGACCGATCTCCTTGTTGACTTCCGGGACCAGATCGGTCGCCGCGACGTAGGTCGTCACCCCGGTGGCCAGGGCAAGGCCGGTCCCCGCCCATTGGGGGCGCTCCTCCAGCAGGATCGCTCCCAGGATGCAGGCCGCCCCGACCAGGGCCGAGGCCGCCACCGCCCGCCTGCGGCTGCCCCCCGCGGCGCGCACGATCGAGGCGATCGTGAATCCCTCCGGCAGCTTGTGGAGGGCGATCGCGCCGAACACCAGCCAGCCGAGGGCCGGGGAGACCGTGAACCCGGCCGCGATCGACACCCCGTCGAAGAACGAGTGGAGCCCGAGGCCGATCGTGGCCGCCGCGCTGGAGACGCCCTGGACGACCTCGGTATGGGTCTCCTCCCCGAAGTGGAAGTGCCGGACCAGGGTATGCTCGAAGAGATGCGTCAGGAAGTACCCCGTGACGACCAGCGGCAGGGCGACGGAAGGGGTCAGCTCGAGCGCCTCGGGGAGCATTCGGAGGAGCGCCACGCACAACAGGAAGCCGGCGCCGACGGCCACGAAGAGGCGGAGCATGAGCCGGCTCCAGCGCGCGCGCGCGCCGATCAGGAGACCCCCCAGAACGTTCCCCAGGGCGGCCAGCGAGGCGAGGACGAGGCCCATCGTGCGGGCGGCGAAGCTAGCCCCGGGTCCCGGCGGGGCAACGCGCGAAGCCGGGGCAGCGGCCGATGAAGGCGCCCGTCTTTCCGCTCGCCAACGTCGTCCTCTTCCCGCACACGTTCCTGCCGCTGCACGTCTTCGAGCCCCGGTACCGGGCCATGGTCGCCCACGCGCTCGAGGGGTCCCGCCTCATCGTGGTCGTGCTGGCCCGGGAGGAGCTCCCTCCGGGGCGGCGACCCGACGTCCACGCGATCGGATCGGTCGGCCGGATCGACGTCGCGAAACGGCTCGAGGACGGCCGCTTCCACCTCGTCGTGCACGGTCTCTCGAGGGTCTCGCTGGGCGACCTCGATCCACGGCCCGACGACTACTTCGAGGTCCGGATCCGGCTACGGAGCGAGATGCTTCCCGACCTCCAGGACCCGCGCGTGGCCGAGGCCAAGGCCGCCTTCCTCATGACGGTCCGCCGCTACGCGGAGCAGGTCCTGTCGGGGGCGATTCCGAACGATCTGCTGACCGAGGCCGTCTCCTATCCCGTGCTCGTGAACCGGGCCGCGTCCTTGCTGCGCGTCCGCGTCCAGGCGAAGCAGGCCCTGCTGGAGATCGACGACGTGGAAGCCCGGGCCATGGAGGTCGAGGGATGGATGCAGCGGCAGATCGCCTCTCACGCCTCGATCGACCGGTTCCGGAGACGCCGGCCGACCGATTCGCGCGTCAACTGAGGGGACTACCGGGGGGTCACGGCGGCCGGCCGCTCCGCAGGCGGCGGTTCGGGCGCCGGGGTCGCGCTTCCGCCCTCGGCCGGCCGGCCTCCGGCCGGGGCGAACTCTCCTTCGGGGATCTCCTCGGCCGCGTCCTCTTCCTGACCGGGCATGGTCAGCGGCACGGACTCCCGGGCGAACGGCTTGCGGAGCTCCTCGGGGATCGTCAGCTCGAACGAGTCGAAGACATTCCCGTCGACGTCGACGGCTTCGACGCTCATCGTGTAGTGGTCGACCCTCACCCGCACGTACTCGTAGATCTGGTCGGCGTATTCCGTGAACCAGTCGGCGCCCGTGCCGCGGAAGGTCCGCCGGCCGCCGCCTCCTCCGGACACCACGTAGACCGTGCCCTCGTTCTCGGGCACGACCTCGTTGCCGCGGATCGGACGCGAGCGCTGGTAGTCGTGGTCGTGGCCGGTGAAGACGATCGGCACGCCGTAGCCGTCCATGAGCGGCGCCAGAAACTGGCGCACGGCCAGGTCCGAGCCGTGGCCGCCGAAGCCGGTCGAGGCGCTGTACGGACCGTGATGGAAGAACACGACCGTCCAGTCGATGGCGGGGTCGGCCCTCGCTTCCGAGAGCTCGAGGAGGAGCCACTGGTACTGCTCGCTGCTCGGGTCGCCGACGTAGCCGAAGCGAGCCGCATGCTCCTCGGACGATTGCGAATCCAGCGCGATGAATCGGACGTTGTCGTGAGTGAACGAATAGTAGAGCGGGGAGCCGGAGGGGCGCCCCTCCGGCGGCGTGAAGGCGTTGATGTACGGTTCTCCCCAGCTCACGCGCATGTCGTGATCGCCCGGAGCGGGGTAGAACGGGACGCGCTTCAGGATCGGACCGTAGACCGCGAAATGCTTGTCGGTGAGCTCCTGCTCCGTCCCGTCCGGATAGGCGACGTCGCCCATGTGGATGATGAGCGCCGCCTCCTCCTGATTGATCTGGGCCGCAAGCGCCACCTGCCCCGAGCTCAGCGTGCCCGTGTCCCCCATGGCAAGAAACGTGAACGGCTCCCGGCTGCCCGGCTCGGGGAACGTCCGGAACTCGACCGCCTCGGTCCAGATCGTGTCCTGCACCCGGACCTGGTAGAAGTAGGTGGTGGCGGCCACGAGATCGACCATCTCGAAGGTGTGATCGAGGCCGGTCGCGGGCAGCGTCTCGGTCAGCGTGTCGCCGTCCTCAGCCCAGAAACGGAAGCCGGGCTGAACGGGGCGCGAGCTTCGCCACCGGACGATGGCCGAGCTGTCGGTCACCGTCACCATGTAGGGGGCGCGGATGAAGTCGCCGGGCCCGGCCAGCCGCTCGTCGAGCTCGGCCACCTCGCCGTTGGACGCGCAGGCCGCCGAGAGCAAGGCCAGGAGGAGGAGGCGGAACGGGATCCGTCGCACGGGACGTGTCCTCGCCGAGGCGGCACGCTTGGTCGTCATGGTGCCGGGGGAGGGAATCGAACCCACACGGCCTCGCGGCCACCGGATTTTGAGTCCGGCGCGTCTACCAGTTCCGCCACCCCGGCCGAATGTCGAAAAAGTAGGCGGCACCCACGAACGGCGCTAGCCGCGCACGCGAAAAAAGGTCAGCGCAGGAAGCCTCGATACTCGAGGAGGACCTGGCCCGGCCCTGCGTCCTCGTCGCCACCCCGAGCGACCTGAAGGGCCCCCCAGCCGGTCGCGAAGCCGGCGTCGTCGAGGAGGGCCAGGAGCCGCCCGTCGGGCGCGGGGCCGAGCTCCGTCACCCGGTGCGGCCCCGCGTCGTCCACGTGCCAGAGGGCGTATACCGGGTCCGGCGATCGAGGAAGCCCACTCACCGCCAGGATGGCTCCGCCCGAGGAAGCGACCAGGCTTCCACGAGCCCCGACGGTACCGGCGAGGGGGAAGCTCGCGACGTCGGGGGCGGCGAGGACGGCCAGCAGCTCCTCCACCGATGGCCGCCCGGCGATGAGCGAGTCGCGATCGGCGAGCGCCACCCCCAGCGAGTCGGCCCGGCCCGCGATGACCGCGCGCTCG
>DATEDS010000110.1:0-3847 GCA_035281565.1 Gemmatimonadota bacterium | reverse complement strand
CGATCGCCTGCCCGATGAAGGTCCCGGGCCCCGCGGTCCGCGGCGGATCCTCCGCGATGAGGTAGAGCGCGGTCGGGCGGGGTCCCGCGGGCACGTCGGCGGCCACGGAAGCGAACGTGTCGCGGAGCGCGCCCGCGACGGAGTCCGCGCGGTCGGCGGCGCCGACCAGCACGCCGATCCGCTCGAGCGTGGCGAACAGGGCGGTCGTGTCCTGAATCTCGGCGACGTAGACCGGGATCGCGGCCGCGCGCAGCCGAGGCACGAGCACGCGGTCGTCGCGCGCGTTCCAGGCGACCACGAGGTCGGGCCGCAGCGCGACGATCCCTTCGATGCTCGGATCGAGGCCGCCGCCGAGGCTCGGCAGCGCCGCCAGGGCCGGGTCGAGATCGTACCGGGTCCGCGCGACCAGCCGGTCGGCGGCCCCCAGGGAGACGATCGCGCCCGTGACGCTGGGGACCAGCGAGACGATCCGCCCGGCGGGCGCGGGGAGCTCGAGCGTGTCGCCGGCGTCGTCCACGACGCGGATCGCATCGGCGTCCTCGAACGCCGCCTGGCCCGCGCTGGATCCCGACGCAGTGTCGTCCTCGCTGCGCCGCTCACACGAGAGGACGGTCGGCAACGACAGCGCGATCGCCGTGAGGAGAAGGGCCGTGCGAGCACCAGACATCGATAGACCTCCCGGGCCGGAAAACGAAAACGCCCGCCGCTTCCAGGTTCGGGAGGGCGGGCGGACGGTCGGGAGGCCCCGAGCGTGTCGCCGGACCCCTCCCGCGAAGGGTCGCGTGCAACGGGCTTCGAGGCAGGTCTCCTGGCTTGGCCGGACCGGCGGGGCCGGTCGGGCGTCACAGTGGCGGGGCCGCTGCGGATTCGCACCGCATTCCCTATTCTCCCCCGAGCGCGAGCCGCGCGCGAAGGCACCTCGAAGCAGATAGAGCGTTACGTCATGTCATCACTCCAAATGATGTTTCCACAAGCACTTGCTCACATCGTAAAGCGACCGAAATCCTCCGGGTTCATGCGCCGGAGGTATTCCTTGAGGTCCTCCGCGTCGTACTCGGTCGTCCCCTCCTCGCCACTCTGTCCCACGTCGTCCGCGGTGTGGTCGAGGAGTTCCTCGGACGCGAAGATCGGGGCGTTCAACCGCAGCGCGAGCGCGATCGAGTCGCTGGGACGCGCGTCGATCGCGACCACGTCCTCGTCCCCATTCTGCACGAAGACCTGCGCATAGTACGTATTGTTCTTGAGCGCTCCGATGACGACCTGCGAGAGCGTGCCGTGGAGGGCGCGCACGAGCGTCTTCATCAGGTCGTGGGTCAGCGGCCGCGAGAACTTGACCCCCGCCAGCTCGGTCGCGATCGCGCTCGCCTCGCTGGGACCGATCCAGATCGGGAGGTACCGCTCGCCGTCCTTTTCCTTGAGGATCACGATCGGAGACTGGGTCGACGAGTCGATTCCCAGGCTCGCTACGCTCACCTCTACGACGTCCGGCTCCACGGGATCCTCCTCGGGCGGGTGTCCGGCTACGATACCGTACCCCGACCGTCGGGATCAAGTGCCGGCCGTTCCCTCGTGGCGGCGGAGGTCCTTCAGATAGGTCATGATATCGTCCAGCTCCTCGTCCGAGATCTCGGCGTCGGAGAAGGACGGCATCGAGCCCAGCCCCTGACGGACCTGGAACTTCTTGAGGAAGGTGGGGAGTGGTTTGTCGTTCAGCGCCGGCCCCAGGCCCGCCTCCCCGCTCGGGTGACATTGGTTGCAGTACTCCATGTACACGATTCGGCCTCGTTCGCCTGCTTCGCTGAGCGGAGCCGGACCCAGCAACGGCTCGCTCCGACGAGCCGGCCCGCAGGCCGTCGCGAAGCAGGCCGCGGCCAGCAGGACGGCGAGAGGCCGTGGATTCATCGCCGGGTGATCCTCCACAGAACCCCCGTCCCCTTCCGAGGCTCCGGTCCGCGTTCGGTCATCGTCATCACGCCGAAGTCGACGACGTACAGTGCGGCACCCGCAGGATCGAACCGGGCGGCGACCGGGCGCTCGAGGCCCCCGGAACCCAGCCACGACGCGGGGCCGTTCGTGTCGCCTCGGTTCACCGCGAAGTCTTCGACCACGCCGCTCTCCACGTCGACCCGGACCACCTTGAACCCCACCGGCGAGAGGACCTTGCCGACGGGGGGGGACATGTCACCGAGCAGGGCCACGAACGCCTGGCCGACGTGACCGAACGCCCCGCTGCGCGAGAAGTCGAATCCGTCGGCCGAGGAGTGGACGCCGAATACGGCGATGGGGTCCGGCGGTTCCCCGGGAGCGCTGGCCAGCACCGGTCGGATGTCGTCGTCGAAGAATGGCCGTCCTCCCGCGAAATCCGGCCAGCCGTACCAGGCGCCCTCCTCGATCCGCCACAGGTAATCACCGGAACCGAATACCCGCCGGCTCCCCCGCTCGTCGTAGCCATTGTCGGTCGCATAGAGCCGGCCGTCCGGACTGAACGCCAGGCCGTAGGGATTTCGAAGACCCCAGGCGACCAGCTCGATCGCGCCCCCGTCAAGCGGCACCCGCAGGATCGCCCCGTTGCACGGCACGCGACCGCGGATGACCTGGCCCTCGGTCGTCGGCGTGCCGAACGGAGAATAGGCACCCGTGGTTGTTCTGCCCCCGTTCAGCGGGTCCATCGATTCGAAGTTCACGCCGCTCAACGTGATGTCGCGGCATGGAGTGTCGTGGAAGTCCGGGTGTCGCTCGAGCCAGCCGAAGGTGGCGTTATCCTCCCCCACCACGGCGGAGTTCGTCGCGGTGCCCTGGCCGAAGTAGATCGCGCCGTCGGGTCCCACGACCGGACCGTTCGTGTGGTGATCGCCGATGCTCGGAAGGCTGTCGGCGAGGATGGTGATCTGCCCGTCCGGCGTAACGCGCAAGATCCGGCCACCCAGATACTCGCCGCCCTCGGCCACGTAGAACGCTCCTTCGTGCCCGACGACCCCGTTCCATGGCCCGTTGCCACTGCTGCTCGCGATCACGCTCGTGCCCCCCCCAGGCTCGATCCGCAGGAGCCGCGACGTATCCGTGACCTCGCCGTACGAATAGCCCGATTCCACGACGTAGACTCCGCCGGCCTCGTCGAACGCGACACCGGTCGGGAAGGTTAGCCCCGTCGCGACGGCTTCGATGGCGTACCCATCCGGGAGGGCGACGTCTTCGGGGTTGATCGGGCGCTCGCCCGCGAACTCGGTCATCCCGCCGCCCTTGGATCCCCGCATCCAGTAGCAGGCGCCGATTACGAGCCCCGCCGCCGTGAGTGCGAGGAGCACGCGTCGCCAGATCGAATTCCGATTGTCTGTCGGCACGTGTCCATGGTACACGTGTCGTGGTCCCCGTTATGTCAGGTGGGTGACACCAAACGAGGTATGGCAGCCACTCCTACGACCGGATAGCATCCGGCCGTGCGCCGCGCGCTCCTTCCGCTGATCTCGTGCCTCGTCGTCTCTCCTCTGGTCGCTCAGCCCCCCGTCGTGGAAGCCGATCCCCTCGTCGTCACGCTATCCACGCTTCCCTTCCCGCTTTCCGTCGCCCCGGGTTCGATCACGGTCATCGACAGGCAAGCCATCGAGGCGAGTCGAGCGACGACGCTCGACGACGTGCTCCGCGCGTCGCCCTTCGTGGACCTGTCGCGGACCGGTGGCCGTGGTGGACTGACGACGGTCACGCTCCGCGGTGGCGACCCGAACTTCACCCTCGTCCTCCTCGACGGCGTGCCGATCAACGATCCCACGAACCTCCTCGGCGGCTCCTTCGATTTCTCCACGCTGAGCCTCGACAACGTCGAACGCGTGGAGATCGTCCGGGGCCCGCT
>DATEDS010000109.1:0-13131 GCA_035281565.1 Gemmatimonadota bacterium | reverse complement strand
CCCAGGTCGAGTTGATGCGCGAGGAGACGCGGAAGACGTTCCTCTCCACCTCGTCGATCCGCGGGCCGACCATGATTCCGCACACCTGCGACTTCTTGCCGAAGGCGACGATGTCGGGGATCATCCCCATCTGCTCGTAGGCCCACATGGTCCCCGTGATCCCCATCCCGGTCTGGATCTCGTCGAAGATCAGCAGGGCCTCCCGCTCGTCGGCGATCCGTCTGAGCGCCTGCAGGAACTCGGGCCGGAAGTGGTTGTCGCCACCCTCGCTCTGGATCGGCTCGATCAGGATCGCGGCGATCCCGTGCGGGTCCCTGTCGAAGGCGGCGTCGATCTCGGCGATCGCGCCGGCCTCGGCCCTCCCCACCGCCTCAACGTCGACCGGGAAGGTCAGCTTGGGGTTCGACACCCGCGGCCAGTCGAACTTGGGGAAGTCGCGGGTCTTGGTGGGATCGGTGTTGGTGACCGAGAGCGTATATCCGCTCCGGCCGTGGAAGGCGTCGACGAAGTGCAGGACCTTGTCGGCACCACCCTCCACGCCGCGTGCGCGATTCTTTTGCGCTTTCCAGTCGAACGCCGCCTTCATCCCGTTCTCGACCGCCAGCGCGCCCCCGGCGATGAAGAAGAGATGCCGGAAGGGCTCGGGCACGGCGACCCTGCGGAAGATCTCGACGAAGGCGGCGTACTCCCGGCTGTAGACGTCGCTGTTGGCCGGGTTGGCGAGGGCCGCCCTCAACAGCGACTCCCGGAACCCCTCGTCCTTCATGCCTGGATGGTTGTGGCCGATCGGCAGCGTCGCGAAGTAGGCGTAGCAGTCCAGGTATTCCTTCCCCGTCAGCGCGTCGACCATCGTCGTCCCGTGGGACTTCTCGAGGTCGATCACGATGTGGAAGCCGTCGACGAGGATGCTCTGCTTCAGGATCGGGAAGACTCGATCGGCGGAAACTCGGATGTCGGACATGGCGCCCTCCTTGGGCCGGTGGTTCGAACGCGCTTGGGCGAGGGGTGCCGCGGCGCGCCGGAGGGCGCCCTCTGGCGGGCGCTACCGGACCGCGGCGGCGGTCGAGCGGACGCGCGGGGCGTCCGCGAGCACATTGGGGGGCGCGAAGATCCCGGGGCGGGCCTGCCGGGGCAGGAGCAGCGTGGTCGCGGTATCCACCTTCGGGAACGGCATGACGACTAGGATAGGCGTTTCGACGCCCGAAGGGTAGATACGCCTCCCTGTAGACTATGGGTCAAATCTAATCATCAATGCGCATCGTCCTCCGCCCCCGCGACGGATGACCTGGCATCAGACACCCCGTCGGCGGAGCGCCCGGCCGCCGAGGATCAGCGGCACGGCCACCACCAGCGCCAGCGGCACCAGGAACACGGCTGCGAAGATCGCCACGTCCGCCAGGCCCTGGAGCACCGAGATCAGCCTCGCGAACGCCTCACGGGCGGTATCCGCCGGTCGCCAGTCGTCGTCGAGGATCGGTCGCGCGGCGGCGTCCGGCGTCAGCGTGACCTGGATCGCCGAGAACGCGGTCTCCCGCTCGAGACCCGCCATCCGTGCATCCAGCTGCTCGATCTGGGTCCGGATCTCGGTCAGCTGGCGGTAGATCTCCATGATCGACGCGACGTCCCGCCCCTGGCGGCGCGACTCGGCGAGGAGCGCCCGAAGCTCGATCTCGACCCCGCGCAGGGTCTCGAGGCGCGCCGCCAGGTCGACGATCTGGTCGGTGACGTCCTGGGTCGAACGACTCTCCGACTCGACCCGCGTGGCCATTTCCCTGAGCTCGGTCACGGCTTCGCCGTAGCGCGGGGTCGGCACCCGGAGGGTGAGGTCGTAGAAGAGGACCTCGTCGTGACGTCGGGCGCTCAGGTCCCCCACGTAGCCCCCCAGCCGCTCGGCGAGCGCGGTGATTTCTGCAACCGCCTCGTCGGTGTCGGCCACCGAGAGCTCGAGGCGCGCCCGGCGGATGACGCTGCGCGTCGCGTCGGGATAGGCGGCCAGCGTGATCACGGCCTCGCCGGGGGCCGCCTCGGGAGCCGCGTCGTGGGCCACGCGGATCACCTCGGAACCGGCGACGCCGGCACGGTCGTACGCGGCCTCCTCGTCGACCTCCGACCCGGGAACGCCGGCCTTCCCGCAGGCGACAAAGGCAGCCGCGGCGAAGGCGGCGGCGCAGCGAAAACGAAGACGCGATCCATTCATGTTCCACTCCCTTCGGAGGTTCGTGAGTTGCGGCCCGATGCCTTCCCTACACGCCGGGCTTCGGGATATTCCGCGCATCCTTTCGGGAGGTGGGCCGGGGTGCCCGGCCACCCTACCTTTCGCCCGGATGCGCGAGCCTCTCCTCCGCCTCTACCGCGAGCGCTTCGGCGCGGCTCCGTCGGCCGTGCTGGAGCTTCCGGGCGACGGCTCCTCCAGGACCTACCGGCGGCTGGTCGGCGCGGACGGCGGGACCGTGATCGGCGCCTTCGGGCCGGACCGCGAGGAGAACCGGGCCTTCCTCTCGTTCTCGCGCTCGTTGCGGGAGATCGGGCTCCCCGTTCCCGAGGTCCACGCCGCGGACGAGGCGAGCGGCGTCTGGCTCCTCGAGGACCTCGGCGACACGACTCTCTTCGACGCCCTGCGTGAGGAGCGGCGCAAGAGGCGATCCCGCCTGCCGCGGCCGATCCTGGACGTCTACCGGCGGGTCCTCGAGATCCTGCCCCGCTTCCAGATCGAAGGGCACCGCGTGATCGACTACTCGGTCGCCTACCCGCGGGCGGCATTCGACCGGCAGTCGATCCTGTGGGACCTCAACTACTTCAAGTACCACTTCCTGAAGCTCGCCCACGTCCCGTTCAACGAGGAACGGCTCGAGCGGGACTTCGACCGGTTGGCGGGGTTTCTGCTCGACGCCGACCTCGACCACTTCCTGTATCGGGACTTCCAGTCGCGGAACATCCTGCTCCGGAACGGCGAGCCATGGTTCATCGACTATCAGGGGGGTCGCCGCGGAGCGCTGCCGTACGATGTGGCGTCGCTGCTCTACGATGCCAAGGCCGACGTCCCGCCGCGGAACCGGGAGGCCCTCTTCGAGCACTACCTGGACGCGCTCGAGACCCACGTCCCGGTCGATCCCGGGACCTTCCGCGAGCTCTACCGTGGCTACGTGCTGGTCCGGGTGATGCAGGCCATGGGGGCCTACGGCTATCGCGGCTTCTTCGAGCGCAAGCCGCGCTTCCTGGAGAGCGTCCCCTTGGCGGCGCGCAACCTCACCCAGATCATGGACGAGGGGTTCCCCGTCCGGCTCCCCGAGATCGAGGCCGCGTTCCGGAGGATCGTCGACGACTGGGCGGTCGGCGGGGAGCCCGATGACCGGAGCACGGGCCTCATGGTCGTCGTCACGAGCTTCAGCTACCGCCACGGCTATCCCCACGACGTGGGCGGCCATGGCGGCGGGTTCGTGTTCGACTGCCGGGCGATCCCCAACCCGGGACGGCTCCCCGAGTATCGCGACTCGACGGGGCTCGACGCCGCGGTCGCGGCCTACGTCGAGGGCTGTCCCGAGCTCGGACCCTTCTGGGAGAGCGCCCGGTCGCTGGTGGAGGCGCAGGTGGACGAGTACCTGCGGCGCGGGTTCACGAGCCTCTCGATCGCCTTCGGCTGCACGGGCGGCCAGCACCGCTCGGTCTACCTGGCCGAACGGCTGGCCCGCCACCTCCGCGAGCGATCCCCCGCGGTCCGCGTGCGGGTGATCCACCGCGAGGAGCCCGGCTGGCCCCGGCCGGAGCCGGCCGCGAGCGAGAGTCCCCGCCCCGAGCGGGCCGCCGCCACCTCCTGATCAGGCCGGGGATCTCATGGACGCGATGATCCTGGCCGCAGGGCTGGGGACCCGCCTCCGCCCGCTCACCGATCACACCCCCAAGGCGCTCGTCGAGGTCGGAGGCGTCCCGATCCTGGAGCACATCGCGCGCCGGCTGGTCGCGGCCGGCGCCGACCGGATCATCGTGAACGCCCACCGGCATGCCGATCAAGTCGAGGGCGTGGCGGGCCGGCTCGGCGGGGAGCTCGGCGTCGAAGTGCTCGTCTCGCTCGAGGACGAGAAGCCTCTCGAGACGGGCGGGGGTCTCCTCCACGCCGCTTCGCTCTTCCGGAAGGAGGCTCCCTCCTTCCTCCACAACGGCGACATCGTGACCGGGATCGACCTGGCGGCTCTCTACGCCGCCCACGGCGAGGATCGGCTCGCGACCCTCGCGGTCGGCCGCCGCGAGACCGCGCGGTACCTCCTCTTCGACGAGGAGGGGCTCCTCGGATGGGAGAACCTGGCCTCCGGCCGGAGCCTCCGCTGCCGGACCCCCGTCGGTGATACGGCGCGCTGGCCGTTCGCCGGCATCCACGTGATCTGGCCCTCGATCTTCGATCGGATCACCGAGCGCGGCGTGTTCTCGATCCTGGACGTCTACCTGCGGCTCGCCGCCGAGGGAGCTCGAATCCTGCCCTGGGACGTTGGCGACGCGCTGTGGCTGGAGATCGGGAACCCCGAGCGGCTCGAGCGGGCCCGACAGGCCCTTGCCACCCGGGAGCGGGGCGACGCCGGCTGAGCGGGCGCCCGTACCAGCGGATCAGGGGTCGAACCGCCGCTCCTCCAGGATGACGGCCTGCGAGGTGTCGCCGAACGTGAAGACCGAGCGGAACTCGCCTTCGACTCCCACCTCCGCCCCTTCGCGCGGGGCCCCGCCTCCGCGGCTCAGGATGTTCATGGTCCCCGTCCCATCGTTGACGCGATAGGCGCCCTGGCCCAGCGCGCCCACCGCCCCCGTCACCTCCCCCTTGATCTTGACCGTCTCGCCGTTGTAGCGCCCTGGATCGTCGAGGAGCCTCCCTATCGGCATCGTGCCGCGACAGGCCGCGCTGGAAGCCAGGCCGATCATCAGGATCGTCATCCGGATCCCGCGGCGTGTCCGTACCTTCGTCGCCATCTTGGGCCTCCTGGAAGGAGTGGATCCGCGCCCCGAATCTCCTACCCCCCGGTTCTCCCACGTTCCCGCCGGTTCAGGCGCGCTGCGGCGCTTAACGGCGCCCTCCGTCACCCCGTCCTACCGCACGGGCCATCACGGCAAGAGCTCCAACCAGGAGGACGATCATGAACCGCCTCTGGACGGCGGCGCTCGGCGCCGCCCTCATCCTGCTCCCGACCGCCTCCTCGTCGGCCCAGGTCCTCCCCGGCCACGCCCCGCGATGGGACCGCCTCGAGGACATCCTCGACCGCCGGGAGGATCGACGCGACCGCCGCGAAGACCGCTGGGACCGGCTGGAAGACGTGCGGGATCGCCGCGAGGATCTTCGTGACCGGCGGGAGGATTATCGGGATCGCCGGCACGATGGCGGCCCCTGGGACCGGGTCGAGGACCGCTTCGACCGGAAGGAGGACCGCTGGGACCGGCGCGAGGACGTGCGTGACCGGCGCGAGGACCGGCTCGATCGTCGTGAGGACCGCCGCGATCGCCGCGAAGACCGCCGCGACCGGCGCCACGGCTAGTCCCCGGAGGCGAGCTCCTTCACCATCCGGTACCAGAAGTCGAGCGCCTCGTAGAACCGGTCGACCGCGACCCGCTCGTCCCTGCCGTGGGCGCGATTGTCCTCGGTGTCCTCGAAAATGGCGGCCACGCCGTAGACCGGGATCCCCGCGTTCCGGACGTAGAGGCCATCGGTCGCGCCGGTCGACATGGTGGGGACGACCGGCACGCCCGGCCACATCTCCTCGGTCAGCTCTTCGATCGTCCCCAGGACCTCGTCGGTCAAGGGCGATGGCGGGCTCGCGGTCGGCTCGCGAATGCGCCTGACCTGGATCTTCGGGTCGGCCAGAACGGAGACCAGCGTCGCCTCGACTTCGTCCGGGGACTCGCCGGGCAGGATCCGGCAGTTGACGGTGGCGCGAGCGGATTGGGGCAGAGCGTTCTCGGCGTGACCCGCCTCGAGCATGGTGGCCACGCACGTCGTCCGGAGAAGGGCGTTCAGGTGCGGGGACTTGGAGAGCCGGGCCGCGGCGGCGCCGTCGGCCGGGTCGGCCGCGATGGCGCGCATGTCGTCACCGAGCTGCCCGCCCTCGATCGCCGCCGAGCGCTCGAAGAAGGCGCGGGTCACGTCGTTGAGCCGAGCCGGCCAGGCGTGGCCCGCCAGCCGCACCAGCCCCTCCGCCAGCGTGTTGATCGCGTTGTCGGGCCTCGGCTGCGAGCTGTGGCCACCCGGGTTCGTGACCTCGAGCTCGAAGCTCAGGTAGACCTTCTCGCTCGCCTGGACGCCGAACATGATCTCCCGGCCTTCGCGGAGCGCGCCGCCCCCCGAGTCGGTGTTGAGCGCGAACGCCGGATCGTCGATCAGCGCGCGGCCTTCCTCCGAGACGATCCACTTGATGGCCTCGCTGTTCGTCTCCTCGTCGCCGGTCAGGACGACGATCAGATCGCGATCGGGGGCGAACCCTTCCCGCCGGTAGCGGATGTAGTTGGCGACCAGCATGGCCGCGCCCGCCTTGTTGTCGTTGGTGCCCCGAGCGTACCACCAACCGTTCTCGAGCGTCAGCTCGAAGGGAGGCACCGACCAATCCTCGGGGAGGGCCGGGACGACGTCGATGTGGGCGAGGAGCAGGATCGGCGGTCTCTCGCCGGACCCGCGATAGCGCGCCACGAGAAGACCCACGTCGGGAAGGGGTTCCAAAACCTGCACGTCCTCTTCCGGGAACCCCGCGGCCTCGAGACGATCCGCCATCGCGCGGGCGGCCTGGACCGTCTCCGGCGTTCCGGAGACCGACGGGATCTCGATCAGCTCCTCGAGGATATGGGCGGCCAGGAGACTGTCCTCGGGCGAGAGGTCGCTCTCCTGGGCCCGGCCCATCGCCGGCCAGGCGAGAGCCGCGACCGCCAGGAGGGCCACCCGACCCCACCGTGCCTCGGATTTCGACCGCTGCGAGCGCATGCGACTCCTTCGTCCGGATCCGGCGCCGAATCTAGATGCCGGGAAGCTCGAGGTCGCCCCGACCCTCCAGCGCGAGGAGACGACGCTTGAACCCGACGCCTCCACCCGAATAGCCGCCCAGCGTGCCGTCGCTCCGGATCACCCGATGGCACGGCACGACGATCGGGACGGGGTTCCGACCCACCGCGTTGCCGACCGCCCGGGCGGCGGACGGGTTCCCGATCCGGCGGGCCACGTCGGCGTAGGTCAGCACCCCGCCCGCAGGGATGTCGCGGACGACGCTCAGGACGCGACGGTCGAACTCGCTCACCGGTGTCAGATCGACGGGCAGGTCGAAGCGGGTCCGCCGGCCGGCGAAGTACTCGCCGAGCTGGCGCCCCGTCTCGGCGACTCCGCCCCGGTCATGGACCACCGGTCGTCCGGCAAAGCGCCCCTCGAGGCTCTTCACGAACGCGGTCGGCTCGGGTTCCCGCCAGCTCACCCGGGCCAGACCCGTCCCGGTCACCGCCGCGTAGGTGGGCCCGAACGGCGTCTCGAACGCGTCCCACCGGATGACGTCCGCCTCGGTGCACTTCTCGAGGGTCCGGTGGAGCGCGGTGAACTCGGCCGCCTGCTCCCGGCAGCCGTCGCACTCCCCGAAGTGGACGGCCATCGTCATCAGCTCCTCATCCGACAGATCGCCGGCCACGAAGGCCAGGACATCCTCTTCCGTGTAGCGGCACGTGACGCTCGTCATGCCCCGAACTCCTCCTTCCAGACATCGAAGAGCTCGCTCCGGAGCCGGGTGAGCCCGTGATAGACATTGGTCCGGGCGCTCTCGACCGACGTCTCGAGCTCGCGGGCGATCGAGGGGTAGTCCTCTCCTTCGACCCACCGGCGCCACACGGCCTCGCGCTGCTTGCACGGCAGACCGGCCCAGAGCTCCCGCACCTTTGAACGGACGCTCTCGTCCATCCGCTCCAGATGGGCATCGGGCGGGCTCGCCTCGGCCATCGTCAGCTCCGGGCCGATCCGCTCCAGATGACGTCGCCGGCGACGGTCCCGGGAGAGCGCGTCCAGCGCGGCGTTGGTGGCGACCCGGTAGAGCCAGGCCCTCACGTTGGATCCCGGCCCGTCGTCCGGCGGCCTGCGGCAGGCGGCGATCCAGACCTGCTGGAGGACGTCGTCGGCATCCTCGCCGCTGGACAGCATCCGGCCCAGATGGGCCCGCAGCTCGGGTCCGAAACGCGCCATCCATCCCTCGACCGGATGCGCCGCTGCGCAGGAAATCTCGCCCGTCATCCGTGCCTGGAGATCGAGCCCGTCACGCCCGCCTCAGGCCGGCCCACCCGCGTAGACCAGGGCGATCACCTGGCCCAGGAAGACCATCGGCATGAGGACACAGAGAATCCCCACGATCGCCGACTCCCGTATGGGCCTCCAGGTGGTTTGGTAACCGGATCGGTCTGACATCGACACCTCCCATGGTCGTTGCCGTCGCTCGTTTCGGGACTTCCGTCCCGCTCTCGTCCATGAAACGTCCGTCGGGCGGAACCGTAAAAATCCCGACCCGCGACCTCAGGCGCGCGACGACCGGCGGACCGTATCTTCCGCTCATGACGATCCGCGTCGAGCGCTTTCGAGACGACCTCGGATCCCACTTCGAGAAGCTCAACCTGGAGTGGATCGAACGCCACTTCCGGATCGAGGAGCGGGACCGCGAAGTGCTCGGGAATCCGCGCCGGGAGGTCGTCGACCGCGGAGGCGAGGTGTTTTTCCTGCTGGACGGTAACCAGGTCCTGGGGACATGCGCCATGATCGCACACGGGCAGGGCGTCTACGAGCTCTCCAAGATGGCCGTCGACCCGGCCTCGAGGGGCCGCGGCCTCGGGGACCGGCTCATGGACGCGGCGATCGCCTGGGCTCGGGGCCGCGGAGCGCGCCGGATCTTCCTGGAGTCCAACACCGTCCTCGTTCCCGCCATCGAGCTCTACCGGAAGCACGGCTTCCGGACCACCCGCCTGGGCCCCGGCGACGAGTACGAGCGGTCCAACATCGAGATGACGCTCGACCTGACGTCTTGAGCCCGGACTGGGCCGCGCACCTGGCCTTGGCGCTGGCGGCCGCCGTCGGGGGCGCCCTGAACGTGGTCGCCGGCGGCGGCTCGTTCCTCGTCCTGCCGGTCATGATCTTTCTCGGCCTGCCCCCCACGGTGGCCAACGGCACCAACCGGATCGGCATCCTGGCCCAGAACGCGACCGCGGTCTGGGGCTTCCACCAGCATCGGCTGATCCAGGGCGGCTGGATCGCGGTCGCGGTGGTCCCCGCCCTTGCCGGGGCCGCGCTCGGGACCTGGGCCGCGATCGAGATCGAGGACGCCGACTTCCGCCGTGCCCTCGCCCTCATCATGGTCGTCGTGTCGCTGTGGACGCTGTGGGACCCTCTGGCCCGCCGCCGGCCCGGTGAGGAAGCGAGCCCCCGGGGCGGCTTCGGAAGGCTCGGGACCGTCCTCCTCTTCTTCGCGATCGGGGTCTACGGCGGCTTCGTCCAGGCCGGGATCGGGTTCCTGCTCCTCGCCGCCACCACGCTCCAGGGACTGGACCTGGTGCGCGGCAACGCGCTCAAGGTCCTGATCGTCCTCGTCTTCACCCCCCTCACGCTGATCCTCTTCGCGCTCGGCGGGAAGATCGACTGGGGAATGGGACTGGCGCTGGCGGCGGGTTACGGGGCGGGCGGCCTGGTGGGCGTCCGGCTCACGGTCCGGAAGGGGCACGAGTGGCTGAAACGGGTCGTGACCGTCACCGTGATCGTGTTCGCGATCCTGCTCTGGTTCTCGCCGTAGCGGGCGGGATCAGGCGGGCGCGGGTCCGTTCCGCCGGGCGACGACCTGCCGCGAAGGCGGGAACGTCCAGAGCCGAGGGCGCGAGCGCTCGACGACGAAGCCGCGGTCGCGGAGGGCGCGGGCGTACTGGCCCGTGTGGCGGATGTCGAGAAGGGCGACCCGGCCTCCCGGCGCGACGACGCGCGCGATCTCGGCGACCGCCCTTCGCCGCTCGGCCCCCGAATGGACGTCGTGGAGAGCCAGGCTCGAGAGGACGACGTGGAACGAGCCGTCGGCGAACGGGAGCTCCCGTGCGTCCCCCGTGCACACCTCGACCCGCTCCTCGACCCCCTCGACCGCCGCGTTGGCGCGGGTCACGTGGGGGCCGTTCCCCGATAGGTTGCGACCGAGCCACCGGTCGACCCCGACCGCCAGGCCTGCGCCGAGTTCCCGCGCCGCGCCGACCAGCAGGAGTCCCCTCCCGCATCCCACGTCGAGCACGGTCTCGTCCCCCACGAGGGCGACCCGCCGGAGCATCCGGTCGCACTCGATCCGCTTGCCGAAGCGGCTGCTGGCGATCATGAGGAGCGCCTCGGCGAGCAGGAAGAGGGCCGGCCAGACCAGCCATCCCAGGCCGGGAATCCGCGGCCCCAGAACGAGCAAGGCCACCCCGGTCACCGCGAGTCCGAGGACGGCACCGGGGGCGTCCAGGCCGTAGTCGGCGCGCGAACGCATCCCGCGCAACCTAAGGAGCGCCCTCGGAGGGGGCGAGGCCGGGGGGCTCAGGGCCGGCCCAGGCGCCATGCGTACAGGACGGCCGCCACCGCAGCGGCCAGGTTGAGGCTGGAGACGCCGGGCCGCATGGGGAGGGCGAGGCGATCGTCCGCCCGTCGGAGGAGCGCCTCGGAGAGACCGCTCCGCTCGGAGCCGAAGGCGAGGACCGCCCGGACCGGGATCATCTCCGGCTCGAGAGGCTCCCCGCCGGGATCGATGGCGACGAGCCGCCGGGCGGCGAAGGCGTCGGGAGGAGGCAGCTCGTCCGTGCGCGCGACCGGAAGGGCGAACTGGAGCCCGGCCGCTCCGCGGATCGCGTCCGGGTGCCAGGGATCGCTCTCGCCGACGGTCAGGACCCCGGCCGCCCCGGCCGCCGCGGCGACGCGGACGGCGGCCCCCAGATTGCCGAGCCGGGACGGCCGCTCCAGGAGGACGATCGGGGCCTCGGGATCGGCCCCCAGAACCGTGCCGGTGTCCGCTGGCGGCCGACGGGCCCGCGCCACGACCCCGGTCGAGGGCGGACTCGGGACGAGCGTCCGGAAGGCGCCGGGAGGCACCTCGACGAGCAGGTCCCGGAGCCGCCCCGTCAGGTCCGGAGCGAGGTCCGCGGCCAACGTCAGCACGCGGTCCGCGTCCTCGGTCACCGCTTCCAGGACCGACGCGCCGAACCGCAGAGCGTGCTTGAGGGGATGGAACCCCTCCAGCACGACCAGGCCGGGATCGCGCCGGGCGGACCGGAACCGCTCGGCGGATCCGGGGTCCGGGGTCGGCTCGTCAGCCACGGCGTAGAAGCTTCATGGAGCGAGGAGCGCCGGCCAACCCGACCGGCGCCGGCGCGGTGGCGCTGCCCTCGCAGGTACGCTCGGGCCGGTTCGGCGGGCGTCCTCCCGGAGCCGGTCACCGGCCACACGATCGGGAGACGTCGATGCTCCAGGGACCACGGACATGCGACAACCGGGTCGGAACTTGGACGGCTCCGGGAGAACGCTCGCCGAACCGGCCCGTGGCGTCACCGGACGCAGGGAGACGGTGGGCGGGTTCGGGGGGGCGCCTCGTCGGAGCCGTCCAAGCTTCGATCCTCGTACAAATGCCCGTCGTCCCTGGTGCATCGACCGAGCGAAGCCCGCCCGACCATCGATCGGCTCCGGCGAGACGCCTCCCCCGAACCCGGGCAGCTCCGTACTGCAAAGTACTTGACAACAGCTCGAGGATTGGCTAGTCTGGCGCTCATGCCTCCGGCGCCGCAGAGGAATCCCACCGTGAACCTGGGCGACCATGCGGTCGACGATCTGAGGTTCATCCGTTCGGCCATGGAGCGGGCGGGCGCCTTCACCGCGGTCCCGGGGTGGGGCGGCGTCGGCATGGGGGTGACCGCCCTCCTGGCCGCCTTCCTGGCGGCCGTTCAGCCGACCCCGGAGCGGTGGCTGGCCGTCTGGCTCGTCGCCGCTCTGGTGGCCGCGGGAATCGGACTCTGTACCACGGTCCGGAAGGCGCGTCGCCTGGACGTCCCCCTCGTGCGCGGCGCCGGCCGGAAGTTCGTCCTCGGGCTCCTGCCCCCGATCGTCGTGGGCGCCCTCCTGACCGCGGCCCTCCTCGGCGCCGGGACCGCCGCGCTCGTTCCGGCCGTCTGGCTCCTCCTTTACGGAACCGGCATCGTCGCGGCGGGTGCCTTCTCGGTCCCCGCCGTGCCGCTCCAGGGCCTCGCGCTCCTGATCCTCGGGGTCGCGGCGCTCCTGGTGCCGGAGGCGGGCGATCTCCTCCTCGGACTCGGGTTCGGGGTCGTCAACCTGGTCTTCGGCCTCGTGATCGCGGTTCGTCATGGCGGATAGGGCGCGGCGCGCGGATCCGGGTTCCGACGAGCCGGCCGTGACGCGATCCCGGACGAAGGCTCATCTCGGTCGGATCGGGGGGGTCGCGAAGGGTGAAGGCCCGCTCGGCCTCGATCGGCTCATCCACGGGCGCCTGCGGCTCGGCATCGTGAGCGCCCTGGCCGTCGAAGACCGGCTCAGCTTCAACGACCTGAAACGGCTCCTCAAGACCACCGACGGCAACCTGAGCGCGCACGCCCGCAAGCTCGAGGAGGCGGGCTACCTCGAGCCGATCAAGTCCTTCCGGGGCCGGATGCCACACACCGAGTTCCGTCTGACCGCCGCCGGGCGGAGGGCGCTGGAACGATATCTCGACCACATGGAGGCTCTCATCCGGACCGCGCGGTCGGAGTGAGCCGATGCCTTTTTTTTTCGCGGAGGTGCTTTGTGTTGCCAAGTAGTTTGTCATCGAAGGAGAATCCCGCTACCCGTCGCACGTCCGGCATCGTGGCGAGCGCGGCCGTGCTCGGCCTCCTCGCCGATCTCCTTCTCCGGCAGACACCGTGGGGACTGAACGCCGCCGTCTGGCTTTCGCTCTTCGTGCTGGCCGCTCTGCGGGCGATTCGAGGATCGGGCGCCGTCGCGTGGCCTCTCCTCGCGGCTCTCGTCTTCGCGGCGGGCTTCGCCTGGCGCGCCTCGACACCGCTCCTCGTTCTCGGGACGGGGCTCTTTCTCCTGGCGATCTCGCTCCCCCTTCTCGGTGATCCCCGCGCCGCGGGAGTCGTCCGACACGGGGTCGCGGC
>DATEDS010000108.1:0-7751 GCA_035281565.1 Gemmatimonadota bacterium | reverse complement strand
CTCCGCTGCGTGGACTGTGGCACGATCGCGGGGGGAGACGGCGCGCTGGCGGAACGCCTGATGGCCGTCTACGACGGGCTCGAGGCGGTCATCGAGGCCTATCACCCCGCGGCGGCGGTGATCGAGGACGCCTTCCTGGGACGGAACGTCAAGGCGATGGCGGTGATGAGCCAGACGCGTGGAGTGCTGGTGCTGGCGGCGCGCCGAGCCGAGCTTCCCGTCTACGAATACGCCCCGCGCGAGATCAAGCGCGCCGTCGTCGGGACCGGTCGAGCCAGCAAGGCCCAGATCGCCTACATGGTGGGCTCGCTCCTGGGCCTGACGCAAGGTGGGCTCCCCCGGGACGCCACCGACAGCCTGGCCGTCGCTCTGTGTCACCTCCACCGGGCCGCCCCCAACGGGAGGCGCGGTTGATCGGCTCGCTCAGCGGACGGCTCGCCGGCAAGGACATCGACGAGGTCCTGCTCGAGGTACAGGGAGTCGGCTACCGGGTGGCGATCCCCCTGTCCACCTACGAGCATCTCCCGGCCGAGGGGGAGGAGGTCCGCCTCCTCACCCACCTCCACGTCCGTGAGGACGAGCTGGCCCTCTACGGCTTCGCCAGCGACCGCGAGCGGCGGCTCTTCGAGATCCTGATCGGGGTCAGCGGGATCGGCCCGAGGCTCGCGCTCCACGTCCTGTCGCGGCTGACTCCCGAGCGGTTCGTGGGCGCGATCTCGCGGGGCGACCTGACCACCCTCACCGGGATCAGCGGGGTCGGGAAGAAGACGGCCGAGCGGATGGTGCTGGAGCTCAAGGACAAGGTGACTGACATGGCCGACGTCGAAGCGGTCGAGCGCGGCGCGGTCCTGACCGCGGGCGGCGAGGACGCGGTCAAGGCGCTGATCGCGCTGGGGATCCGCCGCGCCGCGGCCGAGCAGGCGGTCCAGCGCTCGCTGGCCGATCACCCGGACGCGCCGGCTCCGACCCTCACCCGGCACGCCCTCGGCGCGCTCAAGGAGTAGCCGGTGGCCGACACCCCCTTCAAGAGCTACCTGACGGGCCGCCAGGCGACCCGTCCCGAGGGCAGGCCCGAGGAGGAGGCGTTCGAGGAGACCCTGCGTCCCCGGACGCTCGAGGAGTTCGCCGGGCAGGAGAAGCTGAAGCGCAACCTGGCGATCTCGATCGCCGCCGCCCGTCAGCGGGAGGAGCCGCTCGGCCACTGCCTCTTCTCGGGCCCGCCCGGCCTCGGAAAGACGACCCTGGCCCACATCCTGGCCCACGAGATGGGCGTTCGGATCCGCGTGACGAGCGGTCCGGTCCTGGAGAAGCCGGGGGATCTGGCCGGCCTCCTGACCGGGCTCGAGCGGGGCGACATCCTCTTCATCGACGAGATCCACCGCTTGAAGACCGTGGTCGAGGAATACCTCTATCCGGCGATGGAGGAGTTTCAGCTCGACATCGTGATCGACTCGGGGCCGGCGGCGCGGTCGGTGACGCTCCCGCTCGAGCGGTTCACGCTGGTCGGCGCGACGACCAAGCGGGGCCTCCTGACGGGACCGTTGAGGTCGCGGTTCGAGCATGCCGCCCGGCTCGATTTCTACACGCCCGAGGAGCTGGGGCGGATCGTCGGGCGCTCCGCCCGCATCCTCGACGTCCCGATCACCGAGGAGGGCGTGGAGGTGATCGCCGCCCGGTCGCGCGGCACGGCCCGTGTCGCCAACCGCCTCCTCAAGTGGTCCCGGGACTACGCCCAGGTCGAGGGCGAGGGGGAGATCACGGGGCCGATCGCCGAGGCCGCGCTCTCGGCGCTCGAGGTGGACGAGGTCGGGCTCGACGAGATGGATGCCCGGATCCTGAGCGCGCTGATCGAGAAGTTCGGCGGCGGTCCGGTGGGCGTGGGGTCGCTGGCCGTGGCGGTCGGCGAGGAGCCCGAGACGCTCGAGGAGGTCCACGAGCCGTTCCTGATCCAGAGCGGCTTCCTCCATCGGACGTCCCGCGGCCGGGTCGCGACCGAGCGGGCCTACCGTCATCTGGGGATCCCCGGCCGTCCGCCCGAGATCGAGGGGGGTCAGGAGAGGCTGTTCGACGAGTGAGCGCCGGCGCGCTCTCGGCCGGGGCGGGAGGGGCCTGCGCGCTGGCCGCCTCGGCGCTCCTCCCGTTCCATGCCGGAGGCGGGCTGGGGGGCTGGATCGCGTGGCTTTTCCTCGTGGCGGGTCTCCTGCTGGCGGCGGCCTCGATGGCGTTCGCGGCCCGCTTCCCCCGTCACAAGGGCGGGCTGCGCTCATGGGCCGTTCTGGGGGCGGCGGGTTTCGCCGTCTCCGGTTACGGTCTGGTCGGGGACCTGATCGAGAGCCCGCTGGTCGCGGGCGAGATTGCGGCCGTCGTCGCGCTCGGGCTCTGGTGGGGTGCGGTCGGCGTCCTCGGCCGCCCCACGGTGCCGAAGTTCGCGGCGTTCTCCCTCGTCAGCGCCGCGGGGGCCGCGCTCTCCCTGCTCGTCCAGCTGGTGTGGACCTCGCCTCCCGCCGGCGCGATCCCCGTCCGGTTCGCCTACATCCTCTGGGCCCCGTGGGGCCTCGCGCTGGGCGCCGTGCTGGCCGGCCGGAACGGTCCGTCCCCATGACCGAGCGGGTCGTCGAACGGCGTCTCGACCGCCATCCCCGTGTTCTCGAGGTGGCGGCATGATCGTTGCCTCGTTGTAACGCGTTGCGTACCTGGTCGAAGCTTCCTTAGCTTCCGGCATGAGGAAGAGATGCAGCTGATCGGACTGACCCCCGAGCAAGTCGAGCTGGCCGCCTACCGTTTCGCGGCCCACGAGAACTCGGCGACGCGAATCGCGAAGCACTACCGTGAGCGCGACGATCGCGGCAAGCTCGAGCTGTGCCGGGCCCTCCGCCGCGTGGAGCGGCGTTTCGCGATCAACCTGGGCACCCTCTGCTTCAAGTTCCTCGAGAAGGAGCACCACCCCACGCCCGAGGTCCAGCGGAAGGTCATGGACTACGTGGCGTACTGGAGCGAGGACGGCGAGGGAGTCCGGCATCTCGTGGTCTCCGTGGATCGCGTACGCGAGATCGACCGTCTCGCGGAGGGCAATCAGGAATGGGTGGACTCGCGCGCTTCCTGATCCTGTTCGGGGTGATCAGCATCGCGGTCGGGCTGATCCTGCTGGCCGGTCACCGGATCCCCCTCCTGGGCCGGCTCCCCGGCGACTTCCTGTTCCGGACCGGAAGCGCCACCATCTACATCCCCCTCGCGACCTCGCTCCTGCTGTCCCTCGTCCTGACGATCCTGCTCAACGTCCTCTGGCGCTGAGGCGGCCGGGGACGACCGGATGGACGACTACGACTACGTCCTCCCCTCCGGGAGGATCGCGCAGCGGCCGGTGGAACCGCGGGACGCGAGCCGTCTCCTCGTCCTCGAGCGGTCGGCGCTGAGGTGGCGCGACGCCCGGTTCGCGGACATCGCCGACTTCCTGGCGCCGGGGGACCTCCTGGTCGTCAACGACACGCGGGTCTTCCCGGCCCGGCTCTTCGCCGGAGTGCAGGGTGGTGGGCGGATGGAGTTCCTGCTCATCCGGCCCGCCGACACCGACGACCCGGAGCGGGCGGCGGGGACCGAGTGGTGGGCGCTCGCGCGCCCGGCGCGGAGGGCCTCGCCGGGCCGCCGGCTCCCGCTTCACGCTCCCGAGGGGATCGACGCCGCGGTGCTGGTCATGGAGTCCGGAGACGCCGGGGCGCGGCGGATCCGCCTCGACGTCCCCGGCGATCCATGGGCGTGGATCTCGGCGCACGGCCACGTGCCGCTCCCCCCGTACATCGAGCGTCCCGACGAACCGGGCGACCGGGACCGGTACCAGACCGTGTACGCCCGTCGGCGGGGGGCGGTGGCCGCCCCCACGGCCGGGCTCCACTTCACTCCCGAGCTGTTGCAGGCGCTCGAGCGGCGAGGAATCCGGCGGGCCACCCTGACCCTGCACGTCGGCCCCGGGACCTTTCGGCCGGTGGTCGTGGAGCGGGTCGAGGATCATGCGATGGGCGCGGAGTGGTACGAGTTGCCCCCGGGGACCGCCGAGGCGATCGCCGCGACCCGCGCCACGGGCTGCCGGGTGGTCGCGGTCGGAACGACCACCGTGCGGGCGCTCGAGTCGGCCGCGCGGGAATGGGCCGGGACCGGCCGCGGGGTCGGCTCGCCCGTCTCGGGATGGACCGATCTCACGATCGTGCCCGGCCACGAGTTCCGCCTGGTCGACGCGATGGTGACCAACTTCCACCTGCCGCGCTCGAGCCTGCTCCTGCTGGTCGCGGCGTTCGCGGGCCGGGAGCGAATCCTCGCCGCCTACCGCCACGCGATCGAGGAAGGCTACCGGTTCTACTCCTATGGGGACGCGATGCTGATCGCCTGAGGATCCGCCCGGCGTGATCGATGGAACCGGCTCACTTCCGCAACCGCCTCTGGATCTCCCGCGGATACTCGGGGAAGTACCGCGCGATCACCGGGAGCGAGAAACGTCCGAGGATCGATCGCCTGGGCTCCCGTTCCAGCAGGAACCGGAACGACTCCTCGATCAGGGTCACCGCCTCGGCGCCCGCGCCGTAGGCCGCGACCTCGGCCGGCGTCGCGGTGACCTCGTGCTCGCTCGATCCGTCGGTCTCGGTCACGCGGACGCGATAGACGTCGCCTCCTTCGGGGCTTACCTGGATTTCGGCCATCGAGACCTCCATGCCGGGGTCAGCCGCTTCCTCTCCGGCGGGGCGATCGCGTGCTGGGACGAAGCGGACGGCGAACCGGAGGGATAACTTATTGAAGACGAAGGGTACGTCACAGGAGGGAGACGCCATGATCGAACTCGATCTCGACGAGCGCGAGCGCGAGACCCTGGGTACCGTCTTGAGGAGCTACCTGTCCGATCTGCGGATGGAGATCGCGGACACGGACCGCCAGGAGTTCCGCGACATGCTGAAGGAGCGGAAGGTCGTGATCGGCAAGGTGCTGGCCGCCATCGGACAACCCCTCGACACCTCCATCTGACGGTCCGGGCTTGCACTGGCGTCCCAGCGCCGGCGACGGGGCGGCCCGCACGGGCGTGCTCGACACCGACCATGGCCGGGTCCGCACCCCGGCCTTCATGCCGGTCGGCACCCAGGCGACGGTCAAGGGCCTGACGCCGGAAGAGCTGCGCGAGCTCGGGGTCGAGATCGTGCTGGCCAACGCCTACCACCTCCATCTGCGCCCCGGGGCCCGGGTGGTCCGCGCGCTGGGGGGCCTTCACCGCTTCATGGGATGGGACGGCCCGATCCTGACCGACAGCGGCGGTTACCAGGTGTTCAGCCTGGCCGAGCTCCGGGAAATCGACGCGGACGGCGTGACCTTCCGCTCGCACCTGGACGGCTCGACCCACCGCTTCACGCCGGAGTCGGTGATGCGTCTCCAGCGCGATCTGGGTGCCGACGTCGTCATGGCGTTCGACGATTGCGCGCCCTACCCGTGCACCGAAAGCGAGGCCGGGGCGGCGGCCGACCGGACTGCGCGGTGGGCCGAGCGGTGCCTGGCCGTCCATCGCTCGCTGGCCGATGCCGATCCACCCGGTCACCGGCGGTTCCTCTACGGGATCGTGCAGGGGTCGGTGTACCCGCGGCTGCGCCGGGAGAGCGCCCGCCGGATCGCCGGGCTCGGCTTCGACGGCGTCGCGATCGGAGGCCTGTCGGTGGGGGAGGAGAAGCCGCGGATGATGGAGATGCTCGAGGTCGCGGTGCCCGAGATCCCGGCGGGTCCGCCGCGGTATCTCATGGGCGTCGGCTTCCCCGAAGACGTGGTGGCGGCGATCGCGCGTGGCATCGATCTCTTCGACTGCGTGGCGCCGACCCGCCACGGGCGGACCGGAGCCGCGTTCACGGCGGACGGACGCGTCAACGTCGAGAACCGACGTTTCGCCGAGGACGAGCGACCGCTCGACCCCGACTGCCCGTGCCGGGTGTGCGCGACCTGGAGCCGGGCCTACATTCGTCACCTGTTCAAGGCGCGTGAGATGCTGGGTCCGCGCCTTCTCTCGCATCACAACGTCGCGTTCCTGGTCCGGCTCGTGGACGCGGCCCGGCGGGCGATCGAGGAAGGTCGCTTCGAGCGCTGGGCCGGGGCCTGGACCGAGCGCTATACCGCCGCAGCCACGGAGGCTTCATGGACGTCATGACCCCGCTCCTGTTCGCGGCACCGCCCGAGGGCGGCGGGGTGGCCGGGATCTTCGCGTCGCTCCTGCCCATCGTGGCCATGATCGCGATCCTGTGGTTTCTGCTGTTCCGCCCCCAGCAGAAGGAGCAGCAGCGTCACCGGGAGATGATCCGCGCGCTCCGGAAAGGTGACGAGGTGGTGACGGCCGGCGGGCTGTATGGGCGGATCATGGCGATCAGCGAGGAACGGGTCTCCCTGAAGATCGCGGACGGGGTCAAGGTCGACGTCGAGCGCGGCAAGGTGCTGCGCGTGCTCAAGACGGGCGCGGACGAGGAGACCTCGTAGATGGCGATCCTCGAGATCCGCTACCTCGGCGACCCGATCCTGCGCCGGGAGACGCGTCCCGTGGAGTCGTTCGACGACGATCTCGCGCGGTTCATCGATGACCTTCTCGACACCATGTATGCGGCCGAGGGAGTCGGGCTCGCGGCGCCCCAGGTGGGGGACGGGCGACGGGTGACCGTGATCGACGTAGGCGAGCTCCGGGACGGCACCGAGGCGATCGTCCTCGTGAACCCGCGGATCGTCGAGCGGCGCGGCGAAGTCCGGAGCGAGGAAGGATGCCTCTCGATCCCGGGCGTGATCGAGACGGTCGACCGCGCGGCCGAGGTGGTGGTCGAGTACCGGGACCACCGGGGCGAAACCCGGACGATCGAGGGGGCGGACCTCCTCTCGCGGGCGCTCCAGCACGAGATCGACCACCTGGACGGCATCCTCTTCATCGACCGCCTGGGTCCCCTCAGGCGGCGGCTGGCGGTCCGCGAGTTCCGCAAGGCGCTGGAGGAGAAGGGGATCCCGGCCGGCTCGGCGTAGCGGCGTGCGCGTCGTCTTCTGGGGCAGCCCTGACTTCGCCGTTCCGACGCTCGAGGCCCTGCTGGCGAGCGCCCACCAGGTGGTCGGCGTGGTGAGCCAGCCGGCCCGTCCGAAGGGGCGGGGGCGGAACGTGGCGGCGACGCCGGTGACCCGGCGGGCGCGGGCCGCGGGCCTTCCGGTCCTGAGCCCCGTGAAGCCGCGCGGGGAGGACTTCGTCGAGGGGCTGCGCGCGTTCGGCGCCGAGGTCTTCCTGGTCGCGGCCTACGGTGAGATCCTGCCCCCCGCCGTCCTGGAAATCCCGCCGCACGGAGCCCTCAACGTCCATGCCTCGCTGTTGCCGGCCTACCGGGGGGCCGCGCCGGTCACGCGTGCGCTGCTGGACGGGCGCGAGCTCACCGGGGTCACGATCATGCGGATGGAGGCCGGGCTCGACAGCGGTCCGATCTGCCTCCAATCCGGGGAGCCGATCCGTCCCGACGACACGGCGGGGAGCCTGGCCGAGCGGCTGGCCGGGCGAGGGGCCGCCCTGGCGGTCGAGGCCCTGGATCTCCTCGAGGCGGGCCGGCTGGTCGAGATCCCTCAGGACGACCGGCTCGCGAGCCTGGCGCCCAAGGTCGAGTCCGCCGAGGCGCGCCTCGACTGGAGCCGGCCGACCGCGCTCCTCGAGCGGGCCGCCCGTGCCTTCGATCCCTGGCCGGGGGCGTGGACGACCTGGCGCGGGGAGCGGCTCAAGG
>DATEDS010000107.1:0-2520 GCA_035281565.1 Gemmatimonadota bacterium | reverse complement strand
ATCCCGATGAATAGGTCGCATCGGCCGAGCAGGTAGGCGAGCTGGCGGATCGAGGTCGGCGGGACCATGGGGGCACCGAGAGCCGCGGCGAGGCCGGCGGCCTCCGCGTCGTCGGCCGGTCCCCACCCCACCAGAACGGTGCCCCCGGTTCGGTCCCGGATCCCCGCCAGCGCGCTCCGGAACCGCTCCAGGTTCCACCGCTTGTGACTGCCCGTCGCGCTGGACCCCGGGTAGGCGAGGATCCAGGGACGCCGGCTCGCCAGGCCGTCCAGGAAACGGTCGATCCCCGCCGTGTCGACGTCCGACGGATCGAGCCGGAGCGCGGGGACGTCCGGGACGTCCAGCCAGTCGACGAGGACCCGATGGCGGAGATGGCGGTTGACGTCCTTTCCGGGCGGATATCGCACGCCATGGTTCCACAGCCAGGTCAGGTTCCTCGTGTGTCCGGGCCCCCATCCCACGCGGACGGCAGGACCGCCCGCCGCCACCGCGCACACCGTCCCCTTCAGCATCCCCTGGAAGTCCAGCACGAGGTCGTAGCGGCGGGCCCGCATCCGACCCCGTAGGCGGCGGGCGGCCCGGGACAGCACCTGGTCCCAGCGGACGAACGGGATGACCCACAGGTGGTCGATCTGGGGATGTCCGACCAGCAGGTCCGCGGCCTTCGACTGGACGACCCAGTCGATCTCGGCCGCCGGAAACCGCTTTCGGAGCCCGTTCAGCATCGGCAGCACGCGCGCCACGTCGCCCAGCGCACCGAGGCGCACGATCAGGATCCGCCGTGGCTCGGCGGGCATCGAGCGGAGCATGCGGCGAGTAGTTAGGGCGCCCCGCCGAACGTGTCAATCGCCCCTTTGTGGCCGGGGTTGGACCATGTATCTTCCCTTGCATGATCCACGACCGGGCCTCACGCGAGACCGGCACGCTCGAGCTCAAGCGCGGCCTCGCCCAGATGCTGAAGGGCGGCGTCATCATGGACGTCACCAGGCCCGAGGAGGCCACGGTCGCCGAAGACGCGGGCGCGGTCGCGGTGATGGCTCTCGAGCGGGTTCCGGCCGACATCCGGGCCGCGGGCGGCGTGGCGCGGATGGCGCCGGTCCGCAGGATCCGCGAGATCATGGACGCGGTGTCGATCCCGGTCATGGCCAAGTGCCGGATCGGCCACTTCGTCGAGGCCCGGATCGAGGAGGCCCTGGGCGTCGACTACGTGGACGAGTCCGAGGTCCTGACACCGGCCGACGAAACCCATCACATCGACAAGCACGCCTTCACGGTGCCGTTCGTGTGTGGGGCCCGGGACCTCGGCGAGGCGTTGCGCCGGATCGCCGAGGGGGCGGCCATGATCCGCACCAAGGGCGAGCCCGGGACCGGGAACATCGTCGAAGCCGTGCGTCATCTCCGGCTGATCCTGGGCCAGGTTCGGGACCTGACCGTTCGGCCGGCCGAGGAACGGGTCCAGCTCGCCAAGACCCTCGGCGCGCCGCTCGAGCTCGTGCGGGAGGTCGCCGAGAGCGGCCGGCTCCCCGTCGTCAACTTCGCGGCCGGCGGGATCGCCACCCCGGCCGACGCGGCGCTCATGATGCAGCTCGGCGCCGACGGGGTGTTCGTGGGCTCGGGGATCTTCAAGTCGAACAATCCGGAGGCCTACGCCCGGGCGATCGTCCTCGCCACCACCCATCACGAGGATCCCGAGATCCTGGCCCGGGTCTCCGAGGAGCTCGGCACCGACGCCGCCATGGCCGGCCTCGAGCGCCTCGCCGAAGAGGAGCTCATGCAGACCCGCTCGACCTGAGCGGTCGCGTCCCTCCGGAATCTCCGCGTGATCGATAGCTCCACTCCCCACCCTGGTGAAGCGGCTGCGGTCGCCAAGCGGCCGCTCGTCGGCGTGCTTGCGGTCCAGGGCGACGTGTCCGAGCACGTGGCCGCGCTCGAAGCGGTGGGCGCGCGGGTCCGCCGGGTCAAGCGGCCCGGCGACCTGGACGGCGTGGCCGGGCTGATCCTGCCGGGGGGCGAGTCGACGGCGCTGCGGCGCCTCCTCGACTACGAGGGGCTCCTCGAGCGGGTTCGGGAGAAGTACGCCGAGGGGATGCCGGTCTTCGGCACGTGCGCGGGAGCGATCCTGCTGGCAACCGAGGTGAAGGGCGCTCCGGCGCCTCACCTTTCGCTGCTTCCGATGACCGTGCGACGCAATGCATTCGGCCGTCAGCGCGAGTCGTTCGTGGCCGAGCTGGACGTGAAAGGCCTCGAAGGCGGACCGCTGACCGCGGTCTTCATCCGCGCCCCCGTGATCGAGGCGGTGGGGCCGGGGATGCAGGTCCTGGGCACCATCGACGGCGAAATCGTCCTCGCCGAATCCGGACAGGCGCTGGTGGCCTCGTTCCACCCCGAGCTGACCCCCGACCCGCGGCTCCACCGGAGGTTCATCGGGAAGATCGGCGAGCGGTCCCTCATGCTCCTCAACAGCCCGAGCTCAAAAACCAGCAGCGGCTGAACGGGCTCGTGGCGAAGAAATCGAGGAGG
>DATEDS010000106.1:0-11231 GCA_035281565.1 Gemmatimonadota bacterium | reverse complement strand
TCGCTAGCCAGAGCACGATGAGAACCGCCGCGAGGCCGAATGCCGCCGGGTGCCCGGCGGCGCGGGCGGTCCACTTCGCGAAGCGGTGAAACGGGCTCGATGCGTAGAGGCGGGGGCTCATGCGTGGCGCTCCTGGTCGTGGCGGTTTCGTACCGGTTCAGGTTAGGGGGGCGCGCCGTCGGGGGGGACGATGGCCTGATGGAGGTCGGCGCCGAGATCGCGCCCGATCGCCGGAAGGGCCCAGGCGCTCCTACCCGACACCGTCGCAGCCGCCCGGCTCGGTTTCCCGGTCGTGGTCGTGCTGGTAGGTCGTGCCGTCCCATCGCCAGACGGCCTCGCAGAAGCCGGGCCCGCCGATGGCGAGGTCCGGGAACCCGGCGTTCGAAGTCTCAAGCTTCGTCCACCCACCGGCCGGGAACCCCAGGTGTGAGCCGTAGCGCCCCTCCGCGTCCTTGATGAAGAGAACGATCGAGCTGCCGGCCATGCCGGAGGTGCATGTGTTTCCCGCCAGCACGAACACCTCGCTGACGCCGTCGCCGTTCAGGTCGGTCTCCTCGACCTGGCTGAAGATCGTCCCGCAGTCCGGCGCCTCGAGGGCGGTGCCGTCAGCCGAGAGGGTGTACCCGAGGAGATCGAAGATGGCCCGCTGATCATCCTCGGAGGTGGTCGTGGAGTCGGGAAAGAGAATCTGGTGCCCCTCGGCCTGGGCATGGACGGCTTTGGGGCCGGCCAGGAAGATCAGGAAGGACAGGATCGTGGCTCGCGATTCGAGGACGTTCACGGCTTCCGGGTCTCCTCGCTGGGCAGGATGATGACTGACGGCGGGTACTATCGTCGCCGCCAAGGCTAGGCACGCGGCATCGACCATGTCAAGAATTAGGCTGGGCTTGGCTACTGGCCGTGTGGCTCGTCGTTGCCCCCGTCTGGCCACTTCGCGCGGTGGCGCCGGCACTGCTCACCGAGGCGCGGTAGCCGCTAGCCCCCGCAGTCGCTCCTCAGCCCCATCTCCCCTGCGATCTCGGCCCACGAGAAGGCGGCGATGTTGCCGTCGTTGTGGACGGCGTAGAAGGCGCCGGCGGGAAACGGGCCGAACCCCGTCTGGGTGAGCGCGACGCCGTCCGTGTTGCGCGTCGCCGCCCCCGTGAAGGCGCCCAGATGCCCGAGCGTCTCCCGGTCGAAGACGTGGAACGTGTTGGTCTCCTCGTCCTGGTCGGTGGCGATCCAGTAACCGCCGCCGTCGGCGCACGCGTAGAGGGCAAGCCCCTCGGCCTCGTGGGGGAAGTAGCCGCGGCCGAAGACCTGGCCGGAGAATCGGCCGTCCAGGCCATAGATCTTCCAGTGGGAATCGGGCTCGAGCTCCTCGGCGATCACGACGCGGTTGTGGCGCGCGTCGACCCCGATCGTCTCCACCTTGCGGAGCACGCCCCGTCCGGTCGTGTCGCCGAAGGTCCGCACGTGCTCGTGGCGGAGCTCCCCGTCCTCGAGCCAAACCCGGAACTGCTCGACCCGCTCGCCGAGCGCGCTGTCGGGGGGAATCTCGTCCTCGACGAGCTCGTAGTTGTCGGTCACGTACAGCTCGATCCGGCCCCGATCGTTCCGGTAGGCGGCGATCCCGTAGGGACGGCGGAGCTGCTCCTCGCCGAAGGTGCCGAGCGATTCGAGGCCCGGGAGGGAAAAGGCCTGGAGCCGGGCGTTGTCGCGCTCGACGACGATCAGGAGGTCGTCGATCGCCGCGACGCCGTTGGGTCGCTCGAGCTGGCCGGGGCCGTTCCCCGTTCCCCCGATCCGACGGATCTCGGCGCCGGTCGCGGCATCGTTCACGATGACGACGTCGGTCGCCTTGGCGGTCGTCAGTACCCAGTGCTGGCCCTCATCGCCGTGCCACACGGTGGGCGAATCGACGTCGTCGAGGGTGTCACGTTCGGTCTGGAACACCTCCTCGACCCGGGCGACCTCGATGTTGATCGGGGCGACCTCGGCGGGCTCCGCCATGGCCCCGATCGTGTCGACGTCACCGGGGTCCGCCCCCGGGGCACCGCCCGAGCCGCAGGCGGCCACCAAGGCCACCAGGAGGCCGGCGCCGACCCCCGCCCGCGCCGGCTCGAAAACCCTACGGCCGCCAGCGGACCCCAATCTCTCCCCACGTCTCATAGTACTCCTCCTGGATCGGCCGTACCGGAATCCCCTGATAGGTGATGAACGGCTCGTTGTTGAGGTTGACGAGCTCGAGAAACACGGTGGCCTGCGGCGTCACCGCATAGCTCATCGAGAGGTCGAGCTGGAGGTGCTCGTCCACGATCAGGTCCTGTTCGCGCTCTTCGGCCTCGCCCGTGTCGCCGCCGAACTCGAGGATGAAGTCATCCCGGTAGTTGAGGCTGAGCTGTCCGGAGAAGCCCGCCTTCTCATAGCTCAGGGCCGCGTTGAAGACGTTCTTGGACTGGCCGCCCAGGCGGGTCTCCCGTCCGCCCGGCAAGGTCGCGTCGGAGTCGGTGTAGGTGTAGTTGCCGTAGATCCCGAGGCCGTCCAACGGGGCCGGCAGGAACGTGAGTTGCTGCTGGAGCGCGAACTCGACTCCGCGGATCTCGCCCGAATCGATGTTTCGGGGCTGGACGGTGTTCCCGCCCAGCTCGTTCTCCTCGGTGAACGGGAAGATCGGGTCGTTCAGCGACTTGTAGAAGAAGCCCGCGGACATGACCCCGATCCGCCGGTCGTAGTGCTCGAGAAGGAGGTCGAAGTTGGTGGAAGTGGTCGGGTCGAGGTCCGGGTTTCCGATCACGATGTCCTCTTCGTCCACGACACGGAACGGGACCAGATCGACGAAGTTCGGCCTGGCGATGGCGGTCGTGACCGCCGCCCTCAGGTTGGTCAGCGGTGTGAGCTCGTACTTCACGTGCACCATCGGGAAGAAGCGGCCATAGTCGTTCTCGGCCGAGATGGGGCTCAACGTCTCCTCCTCGGCATTGAAGTCGAACCCGTCGCTGCTCACGGAGGTATGCTCGTAGCGGGCGCCGGGCAGGACCATGAACCTGGGCGTCAGGTTGATCTCGGTCATCGCATAGACGGCCGCCGTCGTTTCTCCGACCTCGTAGTCCTGGGTCTCGGCCTCGAGGTTCAGCTCTCCTTCCAGCACGTCTCCGAAGCGATTCAGGAAGCCCTCGTTCTCGTCTTCGTTCGTGACGAATGGTGGCAGGTCATAGTTGCCCGGGTTGTAGTCCTCGAGCTCGAACGGCTCGCCCAGGTCCTCGCCGAGCACGATCTCGGGGCCGTCCTCGATCAACTCGAACTCCTCCTCGGTCACCCCCTGCTCCTTGTCCTTGTCACGGACCTTGAACCCGACCTTGAAGCTCCCGGCGCCTTCGGAACCGAAGCCATAGGGGATCGTGACGTCGAACGAACCGACCAGATCCGTATTCGTCGACTCGTCGCTCGCGGGCTCGAAGCCGCTGAACACGTAGGTGCCGCCCGTTCCGCCCACGGGATTGGCCTGGATGTCGTCGGGATCGGAAATGTCGGGCTCGAAGCTGACGTCCTCACGGACGAAGAAGAGCTCGTCGCCGGGGTTGGTCTCCTGACGCCCCCGCGCGACCGAGCCGCGATAGGCGATCTCCATCCCGTTCCCCAGCACGTGATCGCCACCGCCGGTAAGGTTCAGGTTGGAGGTCTCCTCGTAGCGATTCCGGTGGGTGAACTCGAGCTCCCCGTCCTCCACGAGATGTCCTAGCGCCAGCCGCTGCTCGTCGTCATCGAGCTGGCTGTAGAGACCGGTCAGGAACAGGCTCGATCCCTCCGCGAGCCGGAAGTCCAGGTTGCCCGTCACCCCGAACCGGGCTCGATACATCGAGTAGTGTCGGACGCCCAGCTCCTCGAGCTGATCGTCGGCCGGACCCGGGTCGCCCAGGTCGAAGGCGGGCTCCAGGTCGTCCGATCCGAAGTAGCGCCGGCTGTAGGAACCGGACGCCAGGAACCCCACCCGGCCGTCGCTCGAGCGCGTGCCCCAAGTAAGGGAGCCGCTGCCGGAGGGGTCGTCCCGGATCGGGGCGTAGCCGCCGGACACCTCGAGCGAGAAGAGCGTGGTCTCCGGGGCTCGCTTGGTCACCAGATCGACCGAGCCGCCGATCGCCTCGGCGTCCATGTCGGGCGTGATCGCCTTGGCGACCTCGATCCCCTCGAGGACGTCGACCGGGACGGCGTCCAGGGCGATCTGCCGGATCTCGGCTTCCGGCGAGGGGACCTGCTCGCCGTTCACGGTGACCTGGGTGTTCGCGGCCGAGCCGCCGCGGATCTGGATGTACCGGCCCTCCCCCTGGTCGCGTTCGAGGGCGACCCCGGGGACACGCTGGATGGCCTCCGGTGCGGAGGCGTCGGGAAAGCGCCCCATCTGATCCGACGCCACGATGTTCTTGATGTTGGGTGCGGCCTTCTGCCTGGACAGGGCCTCGGCCTGGCCGGTGGCGCGGATCCCGACCACGAGCTCGGGCTGGGCGATCGCCAGGACCTCGAGCGAGAAGTCGGCGAGGGCGGTCTGCCCGGCGGAAACGGTCACGGACTCGGTGCCCGTCGCCCGACCCAGGTAGGTCGCCTCCAAGGTCTGCGATCCGGACGGCACCCGCGGCAGGAGATAGCGGCCGTTCTCGTCGGTCACGACCCCGATCGACGTGCCGCTCACGACCACCTGGGCTCCGGTCAGCCCCTCGCCCGTCTCCGCCTGCACGACCCTCCCGGCGACCCGCCCGTAGCCTTCCTGGGCGTGCAGCGCGCCGAAGGTCGCGGGGATGCCCAGCGCTACGATCGTCGCGAGGCGCGCGAGCGCGGTTGCGTTCATGTGCTCTCCTCTCTGGCGGATGGTCCGCCGGTGGGCTGCCTCCGTTGAAACGATCTCACCTTCCTCGTCATCGGTCACGGTGTTTCCGTTACGAGCTCGATCTTGACCGGCTGCTCCGCGGGCACCGACTCCCCGTGAAGGAGACGCCACGCGCTCTCCACGGCCAGCCTCCCCATCTCCCGCGGGTGCTGGGCGATGCTGGCGGCCATCCTGCCGTCCCGGATCGCCGACTGCGCCTCCTCCTGCGCGTCGAAGCCGACGATCAGGATGTCCCCTGCTCGCCCAGCCGCTGCAACGGCCTCGACGGCCCCCAGCGCCATGACGTCGTTGGCCGCGAAGAGAGCATCGAGGTCGGGATGGGACTGGAGGATGTTCTGGGTCACGTTGAACGCCTGGTCGCGCTCCCAGTTCGCCGTCTGGGAGGCGACGATTTCGATCCCAGGGTGCCCGGCCATCGTTTCGCGGAAGCCGCGGAGCCGGGAGTCCCCGGTCTCGTGGCCCGGGATCCCCTCGATGACCGCCACGCGTCCCTGCCCGTCGAGCGCACGCGCCACGAACTGCCCCGCGATCCGCCCACCGTCCACGTTGTCCGAGCCGATGAAGCTCTGGACGCGGCCACCGGCGGCGGCGAGGGCCTCGGCGTCGACCCGCGTGTCCACGACCACCACGGGGATCCCGGCCTGGTTCGCCTTGACGACGGCAGGCACGATCTCGCGGGACCCGCTCGGGGTCAGGAGGAGAGCGTCCACGTCGGTCTGGAGCAGGTTTTCGACGATCTGCATCTGCTTCTCGACGTCGATCTCCCGGTCCGGGGCCTGGACGAGGAGCTCGAGGCCCAGGCTGTCGGCCGCCTCTCTCGCACCGGCCTCCATATCGATGAAGAACGGGTTGTTGAGGGTCTTGAGCACGAGGGCGACCGTCGGCCCCCCGCTCGGACCGCCCTGCCGGTTGCACGCCGGGGCGATCGCCAGGGCCATCCCCAGGATCGCGGTCATACGGATCTTCCCGTTCATCTGCCTCCTCGTCAGTCGGTTGGAAGTCGTGCCCGGCGGCGGAGCGCGACGTCCACCAGAACGGCGACGATGATCACCGTGCCGATGGCCACCTGCTGTAGGTAGGAGGAGACGCCGAGCAAGTTGAGACCGTTCCTGAGTACGCCCATGATGAGGGCTCCGACCAGCGTTCCGATCACCGAGCCCGAGCCGCCCATCAGGCTCGTCCCGCCGATCACCACGGCGGCGATCGCGTCCAGCTCGTACATGATGCCGGCGATGGGCTGCGCCGAGTTGAGCCGCGCGACCAGGAGCAGCGCGGTCACTGCGCTCAGGAGCCCGGCGATCCCGTAGACGGCGGTCTTGTAGCCCTTGACGGCGATCCCCGACAGCTCGGCCGCCTCCTCGTTGCCGCCGATCGCGTAGGTGTAGCGTCCAAGCGTCGTCCGGGTGAGGACGAAGTGGGCAATGGCGTAGGTCATCAGCATGACGAGGACCGGCAGAGGGAGGCCGAGCACATCCCCCGTGGCGAGGCCGCGAAACCCCTCGGGATAGCCCGAGATCGGGCGCCCGTCGGAGATCATCAGCGCGGTGCCGCGAGCGACGCTCATCATGCCCAGGGTGGCGATGAAGGGCGGGAGCCGGCCGATCGTGATGAGGGCGCCGTTCACGAGCCCGCACGCGAGACCGACTGCGAGGCCCGCCGCCGCGGCCAGCGGGATCGGGAGCCCGGCCTGGAAGGTGATCCCGAGAGCGACCCCGGACAGCGCGACGATCGAGCCCACCGAGAGGTCGATCCCCGCCGTCAGGATGACGAACGTCATCCCGACCGCCACGATCCCGATGATGGCGCTCTGCTCGAGGACGTTGACCAGGTTGGAGACGGTCAGGAAGTGGGGAGTGGCGATCCACAGGGCGACGCACAGGGCGAGGAAGCCGGCCAGGGTGCCGAACTCGCGGCGGTGGAGGAGCCCCGGACGTCGCGGGCGGACCGCGGCGGACGCGCTTTCCGCGGCCGCGCGGGTCCTGGAGAGCGTCTTCATGGGCCGACACCCACCGCGCACGCCAGGATCGCCTCCGGGGACAGCTCCGGACGCGCGAAGACGCCGGCGACCCGCCCCCGGCGCATGACCACCACGCGGTCCGACAGCCCGACGATCTCCGGCAGCTCCGAGGAGACGAGGAGGATCCCGACCCCCTCGGCCGCCAGCCGGTCCATGAGCAGGTAGATCTCCTGCCTGGCGCCGACGTCGATCCCGCGGGTCGGCTCGTCGAGGATGAGTACGTCCACCTGGCAGGCGAGCCACTTCGCGAGGACCACCTTCTGCTGGTTCCCGCCGCTCAGGTTGAGGGTCATCTGCTCGATGGACGGGGTCTTGATCCGAAGGTCCCGCACGTAGCCCGCCGCCAGATCGCGTTCCTGGCGCGGATCGACGACCCCGAACCGGCTGATCGACCGCTGGACGGGCAGGGCGATGTTGTGCCGGACCGAAAGGTCGAGGACCAGCCCGTGGCGCTTGCGGTCCTCGGTCAGGAGGCCGATCCCGGCGCGGATGGCCTGGCGCGGCGAGGCGATCCGGGTCGGCCGGCCGTGGACGACGATGCGGCCGGCGTCGACGGGGTCGGCGCCGAAGATGGCGCGGGCCAGCGCCGTCCGGCCCGAGCCCAGGAGACCGGCGAACCCCAGGATCTCGCCGGCCCGCAGCGCGAAGCTCACGTCGTGGAACTCCCCCCGGCGCGAGAGCCCCTCGACGCGCAGGACCTCCTCCCCGGGAGGGACCGGGTTCCGGGGCACGCGCTCGTCGACCTCGCGATCGGCCATGAGCCGCACCAGCTCACGGCGGTCGGCGCCGGCCACCTCGCGCGTGTCGATCCGGCGTCCGTCCCGGAGGACGGTCACGCGATCGCCGATCTCGAAAATCTCGTCAAGGCGGTGGGAGATGTAGACCACGGCGACGCCGCGCGCCGTGAGCCGGCGGATGGTCGAGAAGAGCGACCGTGTCTCCCGCTCGGTCAAGGCGGAGGTGGGCTCGTCCATGACCAGGATCCGGGCGTCCAGGGAGAGCGCCTTGGCGACTTCGACCAGCTGGCGGCGGGCGAGGCTCATCTCCTGGACGGGTCGCCGGACGTCGAAGCGCGCCCCCAGGCCCTCCAGGATCCGGCGGGCGCCCTCGATCATGGCGGCGCGGTCGACGATCCCGGGCGCGCGTCTGGGCTCGCGCCCGAGGAACACGTTCTCGGCCGCCGAGAGCGTGGGGACCAGGGTCAGCTCCTGGTAGATGATCGCCACCCCCAGCTCCCGCGCGTGTCGCGGGCCGTGAAGCTCCACCTGCCGGCCGTCGATGAAGATCCGGCCGTCGTCCATCCGGTGGGCCCCGCTGAGGATCTTCATGAGCGTCGACTTGCCGGCGCCGTTCTCGCCGAGGAGGATGTGGACCTCGCCCGGGCGGACCGACAGGTCCACGCCGTCGAGCGCCACGACGCCCGGGAACTCCTTGCGGATCGACTCCATGCGAAGGATGGGATCGGCGGCCAACGTCCTCCTGTCGTATTGGAACGTTCCAGATCGCCTTGCAATGTTGCGTGCGGGGTCGACGGTGTCAACCGTCCCGGGACAGAATCAGCGACCCGTTTCGGGGGCCACGACCTCGTCCAGCGGCGTTCCGTCCAGGTCGTCCGGGTACGGGATCCCGAGGAGCCGGGCCAGGGTCGGGGCGAAATCGACGGTGCTCGCCCGGGCCGGGTCGCGGCCCGCGGCGATGCCCGGACCCACGAAGATCATCGGCACGTTGCGGTCGTACCAGTAGGCCGTGCCGTGACCGCTGCCGAGCTCGCGATCGAGAAACCAGGGATCGAAGCGGACCTCCACTCCCCAGGGGCTGAACTCGTCGCGCGCCCGCCCGGGGTACAGCGAACGCCGCTCCAGGACCGCGAAGCTGTCGGCCGGCTCGCCCCGCAACAGCTCCTCGTGAGTGTAGGCCTCCGCGACGAAGTCGAGACGCTCGAGGGACTCGGCGAGGCGCGCGGGGGACGCCGACCCGCCCCCGCCTCGCGCGGCCTCGGCGCGGATCGAGTCGAAGGCCGCCTCCTCCCCGGGTGTCCAGCGTCGGACGCTCGAGCCGTCGCCGGCCCGGAGATCCTGACCCGTCATGAGGATGCCGTGATCCGCGGACAGGGCGGCCATCCACCGCCCATCCCCGAGGCTCGTGTCGAGGAAGGCGAAGAAATCCCCCAGCTCGCGATCCAGCCGGAGCAGGTTGTCGAGCTGCTCACGGGAGAGAGGCCCGAAGTCGTGCCCCACTCGGTCGGTCTGGGAGAGGGACACGTTGAGGAGATCCGGTACGGAGTCCCTTCCCAGCCCCGTCTCCTGGACGACGAGGCGCGCCAGATCCAGGGTCGCCGCATCCAGCATCGGCGTCCGCTCGAACCACTCCCAGAAGACCGTGCGCTCCCCGGGGGCGCCGAATCGGTGCGGAAACTGGGGGCTCGCCTCGTCCCCCTCGTACGCGGCGGTGTCGGGGTCGCTTCGCCAGGCCTCCGTGGAAGGCACGGTGCTCGTCCACACGCTGTCGGCGGCGTAGGCGGCCATCAGCTCCTCGTTGAAGCGGTCGATCCACTCCGGTTGGCGGTCGCGGTAGTAGGTCGACGTGACGAACGCGCCAATCTCGTTCGCGAACCAGTAGACGTGGCCGCGGACGTGCCCGGCCGCATGCACGGCACCGCGGTCCTTGGCGGAGACCGAAGCGACCAGCGTCCGGGGATCGGCGGCGAGCATCCAGTCCGCGAGGCCGGTGCGCATGAGCTTCCGTGGCGAAACGCCGGCGAGCTCCGGCCGGCCGGGGATCTGGACCGTCGAGTCGCCGACGTTGGATACCTCCAGCCACGCACCGTCCACCTGCTCATGCCACTCGTTGGCGATCACGCCATGACGGGAAGGGTAGGTACCGGTGGAGAGCGTGGCGTGGCCGGGTGCGGTGCTCGTGCCCGCAAAGTCATGGGCGGCGTTGACGTACCACCTGCCGTGGTCGATGAGCCGACGGAATCCGCCGGTGAAGGCCCCCTCGTAGCGGTCCAGGAGCTCCTGGCTGAGCTGGTCGACCGTCAGCATGACGACGAGGGCCGGCCGTTCGGCGGCGGGGGTCACCGGGGCGCTCGTCCCGGGCGGCGGGACATCCCGGTGGACGCAGGCCGTGGCGAGGGCGACGACGGCCAGCGGGAATCGATGACGTCGGATCACACGAACCAGCTTTCATTCTCACGTTCCCGTTCGTAGCGCGCGCGGGCCTCCCGGACCGGATCCTGCTCGCTCACCTCCGCGACCGCCACGTCCCACCACGACTCGAACGAGCCGACGGCCACCGAGGGATCGGTTTCGATCGTGATCACCGTCGTCCGGTCCGCCTCCCGGGCCTCGGCCAGGGCCGCTTCCAGGTCGGCGATCGTGCGCGCGCGGACGCCGCGCGCCCCGAGCGACTCCGCGTTGGCCGCGAAGTCCACTCGCAGGATCTCGCCCTCCAGGTCGACCGCGCCCGGGCGGCGGCGCCGGTAGCGCGTGCCGAAGCCGTCCGAGCCGACGGCCTCGGAGAGGCCCCCGATCGACGCGAAGCCGTGGTTGTCGATCAGGACGACGATCAGCCGGACCCCTTCCTGGAGCGAGGTGACGATCTCGGAGGACATCATGAGCCACGAGCCGTCGCCGACCATGACGAACACCTCCCGCTCGGGGGCCGCCATCTTGACCCCCAGACCGCCCGCCACCTCGTACCCCATGCAGGAGTAGCCGTACTCGACGTGGAAGCTCTTGGGATCGCAGGCACGCCATAGCTTGTGGAGGTCGCCGGGGAGGCTCCCGGCCGCGGCCACGACGACGTCGCGAGGGCCGGCGGCCCGGTTGACCGCCCCGATCACTTCGCCCTGGCCGGGCTGGGGCCGGTGGCGGGCGGCATGGATCCCGGCGACGCGCTCGTCCCACTCGCGGGCGAGTCGCGCCGTACGCTCCCGGTACCCGTCCTCCGCCCTCCATCCCTCGAGTGCCCCCGCCAGATCCTCGAGCGCGGCACGGGCGTCGGCGACGAGAGGAAGGCCGGCCATCTTGAAGGCGTCGAAGCGGGCCACGTTCACGTTCACGAACCGGACGTCCGGGTTCTGGAAGGCGGTCTTCGACGACGTCGTGAAGTCGGACCACCGGCTCCCGACGCCGATCACGAGATCGGCGTCGCGGGCGATCACGTTCGCGGCCGGCGTGCCGGTGACCCCGATGGCGCCCAGGGCCGACGGGTGGTTCCAGGGGAGGGCCCCCTTGCCCGCCATCGTCTCCACGACCGGGATCCCGGTCGCCTCGACGAGCCGCCGCAGGGCGTCGGTCGCCTCGGCGTAGATCACCCCACCGCCGGCGACGATCAGCGGCCGGCGGGCGG
>DATEDS010000105.1:0-4643 GCA_035281565.1 Gemmatimonadota bacterium | reverse complement strand
AAGACCGCATGATCCTTCCCTTCGGCCCGGAACCATCGGGGGTGCATGACCCCCGATGCCAGCGAGGTGGCGCGCGATCCGTTCCCTTCCCTGTCCAGCACGTAGAGGTCGAGCGTGCCGGCCCGGTCGGACGCGAAGAGGATTCGGCGGCCGTCCGGCGACCAGTCGGGGTCGCGGTCCACCCAGCGCCCGAACGTGAGCGGCCGGACCCGCCGGCTGCGCGCATCGATCAGGAATAGATTCCGGGCGCCGTCGGCGCCGAACGGGGTACGGTCACTGGAGAAGACGATCGCCTCGCCATCGGGCGACCAGCTCGGGGACGACTCCAGGTAGCGGTCGTCCGTAAGCCGCTCCCGACGCCCGGTCTCGGTGTTCCAGACGTACAGGTCGGAAAAGCCGGTCTCCGAGAGGCCGACGAACGCGATCTGGCGACCGTCCGGGGCCCACGTCGGCGAGGACAGGACGACCAGGTCGTCCCACGACTCTTCCCGCTCGCGATCCCCCGACTCCAGATCGTAGACGTAAACGGCGTCCCGCGGGCCCGACTTCGCCACAAAGGTCAGCCGGCCGCCGTCGCTGACGTCGATCATGCTCTGCAGGGGATGCAGCGACTCCATGTCCCCCGAACGGCCGGCGGTAACCACGGTGTCGACGTGCCGGTTCGGGCGCATCAGGTCGGCGGTGTTGATCGTCGTGTACCCGCTCTCGAGCGACAGGAACGCGATCCCGCTCTCCTTCCGGTCACGCGCCCCCGCTGGCAGGACGGCCGGGGTGAAGTTCAGCCGTCCGCTGGTCACCACCGGCTCGGCGACGGTGGAGACCGACCGCTCGGCGGCCAGCGACGGGAAGTAGCGTTGCATGAGATGGCGGTGCCAGCGCTCGGTCAGCTCGTCGACCGTGATTCCGTAGACGCGGCGGAAGACGGTCGAGAAGTTCCGGTACTTCCATTCGCTTTCCATCAGCTCGACGACGCGCTCCTCGCCGAACTCCTGGCCCAGGAACTCGAACAGGTTCTGGCCCAGCTTGTAGGCGGCGAACGATCCGGCGTACTGGTCCAGCTTCGAGACGTGCGGGACGCGGCCGTTCAGGAGCAGGTCGCGCACGACCAGGTCGCCTTCGGCGCCCCACGGCCCCGACCAGTACTCGGCCAGCCCCTCGGTGAACCAGAACGGGGAGTTCCATTCGTACCCGCCCGGGTGGAGCCGTTTCATGTGGGCTCCCTTGCGGGCCTGGAAGACGTGCACCAGCTCGTGCCGGATGACTCGTCGGAAGTCGGCGTAGGAGCCGTTGAAGGGGAGCGCCACCCGGCCCTTCAGGAACTCCGTGAATCCGGCCACCCCCTCGGGGATGAAGAACGGGACGATGTTCGTCTGCTCGAAATGCTGGTGGCTCGCGTACACGACGAGCGGGATTCGGTCCTTCGGGCTGTAGGAGAACTTCTGCTCCAGGAACTGGAAGGACTCTTCGGCATAGGCCAGCGCCACCAGAGCCAGCTCGCGCTCTTCCGGATAGTAGTACAGGTCCACGTGCTCCCCGGTCAGAATCTCCCACTGGAAGTCGTCGTACTGGACCTTGTTCTTTCCGAAGCTGGAGTACTGAGCCGGGAGGGGAGCGGCCGCCGCGAGCAGGAGAAGGAGGGTGGCGGGGAGAACGCGCGGGCGGCTCGCGAAATCGGGGGGGCGATGTGCCATCGTCGAGGTGTCGGCTCCCGGAAGAGTGGTCCTGGTCGGCCCGTGATCCCGCTGCCCAGGGCGAAGGATGTGCAGGTTCCGCGCCGGAGGCAACCCGTCGAGAGGAAACCCTTCCCGGCAGGCCCGGGTTTAGCCGGCCGCCGCCCGCCGCAGCGCGCCCCCCACCTCGCCCGGGATCCGGCAGGGTCGGCGGTCCTTACCGAGAGCCACGAGCCGGGTCTCCCCCTGCGCCACCAGGCGGCCCTCGGTCATCATCTCGTAGCCGAAGACCACGGTCCTGCTCCGGAGCTCGGTCACCCGGGTCGCGATCTCGACCCGGTCGGCGTACCGCGCGGACCCCAGATAGCGGCAGCTCGCCTCGACGACCGTGAACACCACCCCATCCTCCTCGAGACGCCGGTACGGGAAGCCGAGCGCCTCCAGGAACGCGGTCCGACCGACCTCCATCCATACCAGGTAGTGGGCGTGATAGGCGACTCCCTGCTGGTCGGTCTCGGCGTACCGGACCTGGACCGACGTCCGGTGGACCGCTCCGGCGCCCGGCCCCGGATCACCCACCGGGGCGGCCGTCCAGATCCGCCAGCAGGTCCTCGACGAGCTCGCTCCGGCCCCACTCCCTCGCCACCGCGCGGGCCCCGGCCTGGAGCACGGGGAGCGCGACCCCGGCGTGGAGGGCTCCCTGCAGATGGGAGGCGAGCTGACGTGCCTCCCCCATCGCGATCAGCGCGCCGACCGCCGACATCTCGCGCACGTCCGGGCCGGGGCCATGTCGGCTCAGCACCTTGCCGTAGCCGTCGATCAGCGTCCATTCGGCGAGCGCCGGGTGGAGCCGCTCGAGTCGGATCTGAAGGGCCTCGTAGTTCTTCCCGTAGACGAGCCGGCAGAGGTCCTCGCCGCGCTCCCGCCAGAGCTCCGGACGCATGGCCTCGACCCGGGGCTCGTCGCGACCGCCCCGCTGCGCGACCCACCCCTGCCAGGCCATGAACGCGTTGATCGTCCGCGGGAAGCCGGCGAACAGGACGGTCTGGAGGAGGAGCTCCTCCACGTCGGGGGTCGACAGGAACTCGGTGCTCGGCTCGAGGATCGCCCGCAGCCGGTCCGGGTCGCCCCCCGCCGCCGCGGCCCCCAGCAGGCCGATCACCATGGCCTCGACCGGGGTCATCGGGGCGCCTCCAGGGCAAGCCGGGCGTCGACCCGGCCCACGACGCGACCGGCGTGGTTGCGGATCTCCGGGCGCCGGTGCCCGGCCAGCGCCGCGGCGGTCGCCTCGTCGAGAGCGCCCGTCTCCACGAGCAGCTCGATCAGGGCCACGTCCTGCGCCCGCTTCGCGCCGTCGGCGACCTTCAAGGCGAGCCCGAGACCCGAATCCCGCAGGGCGGCGCAGAAAACCCCTTCGGCTCCCGTCTTGACGACCACGCGGCCGCCGACCAGCGCCATCAGGTCGGTGTCGACCCGGCCCGTGCCCGCGACGTGCTCGGGATGGGCGGCCATCGCGTCCAGCACGAGCCCGATCGCCCGTGCGCGGTCGGTTTCACGGTTCCGGTCGGCCGCGGCCAGACGGGCGAAGGCGGTCGCCATCGCCGACACCGGCAGGTAGAAGGTGGGGGCGCCGCATCCGTCCACGGCGCGAGGCACTTCCGAGGGGGAGAGTCCCGCCAGTTCGGCCACCGTGCGGTGGATCCGCTCCTGCAGCGGGTGGTCCGGCGCCAGATACGTCTCGAGCGGCCACCCCATGCCCCGGCAGGCGGCCAGCATCCCGGCGTGCTTCCCGCTGCAGTTGTTGTGGATCCGGTCAGGCTCCTGCCCGCTTCGGCGGAGCTCGGCCGCCGCCTCGTCGTCGAGCGGCGGGTGGGGGCCGCACTGGAGGAGCCCGGGTTCGAGACCGGCGCGCCGGAGCACGCTCTTGACCGCCTCCAGGTGGAACGGCTGGGCGCCGTGGGAGGCGACCATGACCGCGAGCTCCGGTCCGGTGAAGCCGAACCGGTCGACGAGCCCTTCCTCGATGAGCGGCAGGACCTGGATCGGCTTGGCCGAGCTGCGGATCCACGCCTCCCGTCCCGGATCGCCGTGGGCTGACCGCAGGCTTCCCTCCGGGCCGGCCACCGCGGCATGGATGGCGTGAAGCGACTCGATCCGCCCACCGCGCCACACCCGGACGCCCGGCGTCCGGCCGTCCGCGCGCGGGTCGCGGATCGCCGCCCCCGTCATCGACCGGAGCGCCCTCCGATCGTCTCCTCAAGCGCGGCGAAGCGGGAGGGCGGCAGCAGGGCATGGATGAAACGCCACGTGCGGGGATAGCTCGAGGCGAATTCCTCGGTCCGGGAACCCGCGTACCATTCGTACAGGTCCTCGGGCGTGTCCAGGTCGCGCGCCGGCTCGAGGAGCTCGACCCGCAGGTCGGCCTCGCGAGCCCGGCTCAGGGTGTCCGCGAGAACCGAGGCCGTGCCCCAGCGGATGCCGGCGAAAAGCTCCGGCCGCGGCCGGCGCAGGCCGATCAGGTAGTAGCCGCCGTCCAGCGCCGGCCCGATCACCACGTCGGCATGGCGCAGCCGATCGGCCGCCGTCCGGATCCGCGCCGCAGTCAGGGCCGGGCAGTCGCTCCCGACCACCAGCGCCGGCTGGCCCCTCCCGCACAGGACCTCGAACACCCGCCCCAGCCGCTCGCCCAGGTCGCCCGGCCCCTGCGGCACGAGCCTGCGATGCCCCCCCAGGAGCCGCTCCAGCGCCCGTCGGCCCCCGGAAGGCGTGAAGGCGACCACGGTCCGGGCGCAGGACTCCGCGACCTCGACGGTATCCAGGAGGAGCGCCTCGTAGAGCTCGGCGGATTCGGCGGCTCGCAGGACCGGGATGAGCCTCGTCTTCACCCGGCCCGGCTCGGGTGCCCGGGCGAAGACGGCCACCCGCGGTCGGAGTGGCGCCGGGCGGCGTCCGGCGCCGCGAGGCCCGCGTCGC
>DATEDS010000104.1:0-6348 GCA_035281565.1 Gemmatimonadota bacterium | reverse complement strand
GGTCGGTAGTTCCCCAGAGAGTTAACGGGCGCCCGGGATGTGTCTACGTAAGCGCGCCGGATGAACGCCCCCACCCGGCGCCCGACCGAGAAGTCTCACACCGCGCCACCCATAACCGGTCAGTTCCCGGCCGGCGGGATCTCGGATGCCGTTGGGGGTATAATCACGGCCTGGAGGTGGGCGCGACATGAACATGCTGAAGACGATGCTGCTGATGGGCGTCCTGACGGTCGCCCTGGTTCTGCTGGGGAGCTATTTCGGGGGCCAGGGCGGAGCCCTCACCGCCCTCATCTTCGCGGGCGCGATGAACTTCGTGTCCTACTTCTTCTCCGACAAAATCGTCCTGAAGATGAACCGGGCCCGAGTCGTGGGGCGGGCGGAGGCGCCCGTCCTCTTCGAGGTCGTCGAGGGGCTCACGCGCCGCGCCGGGATGCCGATGCCCAAGGTGGCGATCATTCCGAGCCCGCAGCCCAACGCCTTCGCCACCGGGCGCGACCCGGAGCACGCGGTCGTGGCGGCGACTGAGGGGATCCTGAGGATCCTCGATCGCGACGAGCTCGAGGGCGTCATGGCCCACGAGCTCGCCCACGTGCGGCACCGCGACATCCTGATCGCCTCGGTCGCGGCGACGCTGGCGGGTGCGATCATGTACGTGACACGGTTCGGTCTGTTCTTCGGGGGCGGCGACCGGGATCGGGGCCCGGCGGGCGGGATCCTGGCGCTGGCCGCCATCATCCTGGCGCCCATCGCGGCGTTCCTGATCCAGGCGGCGATCACCCGGTCACGCGAATTCGCGGCCGACGAGGGCGGCGCCGAGATGAGCCGCAAGCCTCGGTCCCTGGCTTCGGCGCTCCAGAAGCTGGAAGCCGGGGCCAAGCAGCTTCCCATGCCCGTGAACCCGGCCGCCTCGCATCTCTACATCGTGAAGCCGTTCCGGGGCGGCGGCATCGGCAGCCTCTTCAGCACCCACCCGCCCACGGCGAAGCGCGTCGAGCGCCTCCTGGAGCTGCCCACCCGGGCGTAGTCCTCTCTGGACCTCGCGCTCGTCTACAATCCGGTCTCGGGTAGCGGAGCAGGCGAGCGTGTCGCCGAGCTGGCGCGTCTCGCGCTGGAGACCCGCGGCCACAAGGTCGACGCCCACCCGACGTCGCCGGACGAGACGGCGACCGCGATCGCGCGGCGGGTGGCCTCATCGGCCGACCGGGTGATCGCCCTGGGTGGCGACGGGACGGTGAGCGAGGTCGCGGCCGGGATTCTGGCTGCGGAATCCGGTGTCCCCCTCGCGGTCGTGCCGCTTGGCACGGCCAACATCCTGGCGCTCAACCTGGGGATCCCGCCCGACCCTGCCACCGCGGTCGAGCTCGCCGCCGGGGGTGACGCGTGGCCGATCGACATCGGTCGGGTGAACGGCGAGGTGTTCCTGCTGACCGTGAGCACCGGCCTCCACGCGGAGATGGTGGCGCGGGCCGATCGGCGCTCGAAACGGCGCTGGGGGCTGGTGGCGTACGGTCTGGCCGGGTGGCGGGCCAATCGCGAGGTGGCCCCCGTCCTCCACCGGGTAATCTGCGACGGCGTGGCCGAGGAGTTCGAGGTGACCATGATGCAGGTGATGAACTGCGGAGCCGTGTTCCGGCGCGCCTGGGAGCTCGCGCCGGGCGTTTCGCCGATCGATGGCACGCTCGACGTCCTCGCCTACCGCGCCGCGTCGATTCCCGAGTACATGCTGGCGGCGGCCCAGGTCCTCCGCGGCGCGCCCACCTCGACGGACCTGGTCGAGCACCGCCGGGCGGCGCGCGTGACGATCGTGACCGATCCGCCGGTCAGGGTGCAGCGGGACGGCGAGTCGGCGGGGCGTACGCCGATCGAGGTGGACCTCCTCCCGCGCGCGCTTCCGGTGGTCATGCCTCAGGGGGGGCCGTGGGCCCGATGAGCCCCAGAGGGGCGGTCCTGCCGGTCCTCGCCGTGTGGGCGGCGGGCGCGGCCCTCTTCCCCATGAACGGGATGATCCACGTCCTTCTCGTCCTGGTTCTGGTGCTCCTCATCGTCGACCGCGCGGGCCGCTGACCCGCTCTGCCGGTTCGACCGCGGTCAACCGGGCGCGTATTTTCAACCGGTTATGGCCGAATCGATCCGTATCCAGGGCGCCCGCGCCCACAACCTCAAGAACCTGGACCTCGATCTCCCCCGTGACCGGCTGGTCGTCATCACCGGCCTTTCGGGATCCGGCAAGTCGAGTCTCGCCTTCGACACCATCTACGCTGAAGGCCAGCGTCGGTACGTCGAATCGCTGAGCGCCTACGCGCGGCAGTTTCTGGGCGTCATGGAGAAGCCCGACGTCGACACGATCGACGGCCTCTCCCCGGCGATCGCGATCGAGCAGAAGAGCGGGGCCCGGAACCCGCGCTCGACGGTGGGGACCGTCACCGAGATCTACGACTACCTGCGGCTTCTCTACGCCCGCCTAGGGACCCAGCACTGCCACAATTGCGGGCGTCCGGTCACGCGCCAGACCGCCGACCAGATCGTTGACGCCCTCCTCGAGCTGCCGGCCGGCACGCGGCTCCAGATCCTGGCGCCGCTCGTGCGGGGACGGAAGGGACAGTACAAGGAGGTCTTCGCCGAAGCGCGCCGCGAGGGGTTCGTCCGGGTCCGCGTGGATGGAAAGGTGCACGACCTGGACGAGGTCCCGGCCCTCAAGAAGACCCAGAAGCACGACATCGAGGTGGTCGTCGACAGGCTGACGGCCGAGCCGAAGAACCGGCGCCGGCTGGCGGACTCGGTCGAGACCGCGCTCGAGCTGGGGGGCGGGCTGGTGGCCGTCCTATGGGAGGAAGGGGGCGAGGAGCGGGAACGGCTCTTCAGCCGTGATCTGGCCTGCCTCGTGTGCGGGATCTCGTACGAGGAACTCGAGCCCAGAATGTTCTCGTTCAACAGCCCGTACGGCGCCTGCGAGGCCTGCGACGGGCTGGGGACGCGGATGGAGGTGGATCCCGAGCTGGTGCTGCTGGATCCACGCATCTCCATCCTCGAGGGGGTGGTGAGGCCGTGGGGCGAGCCCCGGGGCCAGCTCGCCAGGACGGTGCTCCCGTCGCTCGCCCGCGCGCTCGACTTCGACCTCAACGCGCCCTGGGGCGAGCTCCCCGAATCGGTCCGGCGGATCCTGCTTCACGGCACGGGGGAGGAGGAGATCACCTTCCGGTACGTGACCCGCGAGCGCGCGGGAGAGTACAGCTCGGCATGGGAGGGGATCGTGGGCCAGCTCCAGCGGCGCTGGGAGGAGACCGATTCGGACGCGGTGCGAAGCCAGATCTCCGAGTACATGGCCGAGCTCCCCTGCCATTTCTGCGGGGGCAAGCGGCTCAAGCCCCAGGCCCTGTCGGTCAGGATCGGCGGGTCAGGGATCGGGGAGATCGTGGGGATGCCGATCTACGACGCGCACGCGTTCTTCGAGGCCCTCGAGCTGTCGGATCGCGATCTCGAGATCGGCGGCCAGATCCTCAAGGAGATCCGGGACCGGCTCTCGTTTCTGGTGGCGGTCGGGGTCGACTACCTCACGCTCGAGCGCTCGGCGGCCACCCTGGCCGGGGGCGAGGCGCAGCGGATCCGGCTGGCGACCCAGATCGGTAGCCGTCTCGTGGGGGTGCTGTACGTCTTGGACGAGCCCTCGATCGGCCTCCATCAGCGTGACAACCATCGCCTCCTCGAGACCTTGATCGGCCTGCGCGACCTGGGGAACACCGTGCTCGTCGTCGAGCACGACGAGGACACGATCCGCTCGGCCGATCATGTCGTGGACCTGGGGCCCGGGGCCGGCCGCCAGGGTGGCTGGATCGTGGCCCAGGGCACCCCGGAGGAAGTCGAGGCGGCGGAGGCCTCGGTGACCGGCGCCTACCTGCGTGGCGAGCGCCGGATCGAGGTTCCCGAGGAGCGCCGGACCGGGACCGGCGAGGCCCTGCGGGTGGTGGGGGCGAGGCACCACAACCTGAAGGACCTGAAGGTGGAGTTCCCGCTCGGCACGTTCACGTGCGTGACCGGCGTGTCGGGATCGGGGAAGAGCTCGCTCGTCGAGGACGTCCTTCATCGCGCCCTCGCCCAACGTCTCCACCGGGCCCGCGAGCGGCCGGGCGAGTTCGACCGGCTGGAAGGGATCGAGCACGTCGACAAGGTCATCGACATCGACCAGTCCCCGATCGGGCGCACCCCGCGCTCGAACCCGGCCACCTACACGGGTCTCTTCACGCCCATCCGCGAAGTGTTCGCGGGCCTTCCGGAGTCGAAGATGCGGGGCTACGACCAGGGCAGGTTCTCGTTCAACGTGCCCGGCGGGAGGTGCGAGGCGTGCGCCGGGGAAGGGCTCTTGAAGATCGAGATGCACTTCCTGCCCGATGTCTACGTCCCGTGCGAGGAGTGCCGCGGGAAGCGCTACAACCGGGAGACCCTCGAGATCTACTACAAGGGCCGGACGATCGCCGACGTCCTGGAAATGACCGTCGACGAAGCGCTCGAGTTCTTCCGGAACGTCCCCAAGATCCGGCGCAAGCTCCAGACCATGCACGACGTGGGCCTCGGGTACATCACGCTGGGGCAGTCGGCGACGACGCTGTCGGGCGGCGAGGCGCAGCGGGTGAAGCTCGCGACCGAGCTCGCCAAGGTGGCCACCGGGAACACGTTCTACATCCTCGACGAGCCGACGACGGGTCTCCACTTCGAGGACGTGAGGATGCTCCTCGACGTGCTGCACCGGCTGGCCGAGCGGGGCAACACGGTGGTCGTGATCGAGCACAACCTGGACGTGATCAAGACCGCCGACTGGATCGTCGACCTAGGGCCGGAGGGGGGCGACCGGGGCGGGGAGGTGGTCGTCGCCGGAACTCCGGAGGAGGTCGCGGCGGCCGTGGGCTCCCACACGGGCCGTTATCTGCGGAGGGTGCTGGACGAAGTCGCTGCCGAGGTGGCGTGACGGGCGGTGCCCACCATCGTGCGGTGACGACGGCGCGGACCGTCGGGAACCCGTGAGCGTCTTCGACATCATCGGGCCCCGGATGGTCGGGCCGTCGTCGAGCCACACGGCGGGGGCGCTCAGGCTGGGGCTTCTGGCGCGAGCGCTCCTCGGCCGGACGCCCGAGCGGGCGACGGTCGGGCTCCATGGGTCGTTCGCGACGACCTATCGGGGCCACGGGACCGACCGCGCCGTGGTGGCCGGGCTTCTCGGGATGGCGCCCGACGACGGGCGGATCCCGAGGAGCCTGGAGGTCGCCCGGGAGTCCGGTCTCGAGGTCGAGTTCGAGCCCGTGGACCTGGGTCCGGAGGCCCATCCCAACACGCTCCGGTTCGAGCTCGAGGCGGGCGGGCAGCGGGCGACCCTGACCGGGATCTCGGTCGGCGGGGGGGCAGTGCAGGTCCGGGACGTGAACGGCCGGCCGGTCGAGCTAACGGGCGAGTACGACACGCTCCTGATCGTGGCCCGCGACATCCCCGGCACGACGGCCACCGTGACCCGGCTCCTGGCCGACGCCGGCGTCAACATCGCGTTCCTCGAGGTGAGCCGTGAGAAGCGGGGGCGGGACGCCACCATGATCATCCAGGCCGACCAGCCGATCCCGGAGGAGCTCGTGGCCGAGGTGCAGGGGTTCGAGTGGGTGCGGTTCGCGCGGCGGCTCCAGAAAGTGACGGACTGACGATGTTCAAGGGGATCCAGGAGATCGTGGACCGCGCCGAGTCCGAGGGGGCGCCCGTCTGGCGGGTCGTCCTGGCCGAGGAGGTGGACGACTCCGGGCGCACGGAGGACGAGGTCCTGACGCGCCTCGAGGACCGCCTCCAGACGATGCGCGAGGCGGTCGAGCGGGGACTCGGGTCGGACGCGCCGTCGGTGAGCGGGCTCCTCGGGGGCGGGGCCCGGCGCTTCGAGGAGTGGCGCGGGAGCGGGGCGTCGGTCATGGGCCCCTTCCTCGGCAAGGTGATGGCCCGCGCCCAGGCGACCATGGAGGTCAACGCCCGGATGGGGACGATCGTCGCCACGCCGACCGCCGGCTCGTCGGGGATCCTCCCGGCCGTCCTCTTCGCCGCCCAGGAGGAGCTCGGCTTCGACGACGACCACCTGGCCCGGGGGCTGCTCGTGGCGGCGGGCGTGGGACAGGTGATCGTGGCCCGGGCCAGCGTCGCCGGGGCGACGGGCGGGTGCCAGGCCGAGACCGGGAGCGCGGCGGCGATGGCCGCCGCCGCCCTGACTGAGCTCCGCGGCGGCTCGCCACCCATGGTGGCCCAGGCGGTCGCCTTCACCCTGCAGGGGATGCTGGGGCTGATCTGTGATCCGGTCGGCGGGCTGGTCGAGGTTCCGTGCCTGACCCG
>DATEDS010000103.1:0-6196 GCA_035281565.1 Gemmatimonadota bacterium | reverse complement strand
ATCCATTGCTCGCTCGCCGTCCTCTCCCGATCAGCCTTCGAGGGCACGCGCTCGCGCCTCCCTGAGACTTGCCAGATCCGCGCCCACCCCGAGCGTCTGCCGGTTCCGCTCCACGCCCGCCAAGGCGATGCACGCGGCGTCGGCGGCGTCCTGTTGGAGCGCGAGGTTCATCCCCACAAGGCATTTGCTGAACCCGGACTCCATCGCCTGCTGGAGAACGACGTACTTGCTCGCGTTCCCCGCCAGCCCCGCAAGCCTCCGCCATTCCCCCGGCTGCATCTCGTCCACCACCGCCCACGGCCAGCGCCGGCGCACCGCGGAGATCGCCTCTTGGTACGCGCGACCGGCGTTGAAGGCGGCGTTGGTCCCGGACTTGGGCGGGAGGGCGGGCCGCTCGATGGCGACGTAGTGGACCTCGGCGTCGAAGTACCAGCGCGTCTCGGCGTCGCCAGCACGGCCAGCGTCCTGAACGCGGCGCATAGCGCGGACGACGCGTTCCCGGTCCCACCCGTGGTCCGGCAGGTCGATCGCCTCGACACCACAAGCGACGGGTGCCCCGTCCTCCAGGCGCGCGAGGGCCCAGCCGAGGCGGCGGGGCGACACATCAATCCCAAGACAGAGGGAGGTGACGGTCACTGGTTCTCCAATTCGTCCGGCCACTGCCACTTGGCGTCGAACACGCATCCCGAGATGACCGCGCCCTTCTTCTCCAGGACCGGGTACACCGGGAACCCCCAGGGGAGCCTGATTCCGTAGATCACAGGGCGGCCCGCGAGAACGCTGAACGCGACCACCAGGCGCTTCGGGAGCTTGTGGGCGATCCGCTCCCGCCATGTGAACGGGCGGAAGTCGTCCGGCCCTTGCAGAACTCCGTCGTCCCCGGAGTTCAAGCGACGCATGCCCTCGTCGCGGTGTTCGTCGCTCGGCGGAATGGTCATTCGCGCACCAGTTCCACCATCTGCGCCGGCCGCCCGCCCGTCCGCGTCAGGCTGATCTCCACGATGGCCTCCTTGTGCAGGGACTGGATCACCTTCCATCGGTCCTCCCGGGTGATGCCGTCGAACTTGACCTTGTCGAGGAGCTCGGATCGCTTGACCGGCCCGTGCCCGTTGACGTTCTTGAGGTAGCGGACCACCTTGATCCGATAGCGGTCGACGGGCGGTCCACCCTCCCCCGAGAGCGCCTTGATCTCGGTCAGCGCATGCTCGGCGAGGGCCACCCCGTACTCGATGTGGCGGGTGTCGATCAGCACCTCGGAGATGTCCTCGTCCTCGGCCATCTCGCACACTGCCGAGACCGCGGCGACCTTCATGGCCGTGGTCTGCAGCCGGCCCATCGCGTCGGCAAGGGCGGCCTCGACCTCACCTCCAATCTTGGCGTCCTCGTCGAGCTGCTTCATCCGCCGGTCGTACCAGGACTCGCGCATCTCCCGCGCCGCCGGCGTCAGACGCCTGAACACATCGCCCATCTCATGCTTGGAGGTGGACACCTTGGCGAGGAACGCCGCCAGCCGGTCCCGGATGTTGGAGTGCTCCGGGAGCCACGGCGGCGGGGTGGCCATGTAACGCTCACGTCCAGGGTGAGGCATCATCACGAACCGCCCCATGAACCCGTCGCGAAGGAGCCCGGAGGACACCCGCTGCTCGAGTTCCTGGCGGGTCATGGTGGCGAGGATGGCCACCGCGCACCTCGAGGGCGGCATCTTCAAGGCGCCGATCTGGACCCCGCCGTGCCGGCCGCCGTAGAGCTCCATCAACGCGGTCCTGATCTGTCCGACGTAGTCCCCGCCCTTGAGGTCGCCGGGGTTGCCGAGGATCATCCCGAACTCGTCCCAGTCGAGCAGCAGCCCGGGCGGGTAGGCCGTCTCCCACGACTTGGCGAGCTCCTGGTCCGAGGTGGCCACCAACTCCATGAGCCCGCGCCGGGAGGTGTGCGACACCGAGCGCACCGTCAGCGGCGACCGCTCGAGGTGCTCCTCGGCCAAGAGCTTCTCCGCGTGGCGGACCAGGCTGGCCCCGGTCTTGGCGGTGGTGGTCTTCTTGGCGGTGGCCGAGGCCCCTTGGAGCATGATGAACAGGGTGCAGGGCTCGGCGCTCTCGCCCCATCGGATCTGAGCCCGCCACCCGATCGCAGCAGACGCCACGGCCAGCGCGGTCGCCAGGTGCGCTTCCGCCGGCGCCTCGGAGAGCGGCGTGTAGAGCTTGACGTAGTCCGCGAGGAACCCGGACTTGGGAATCAGGTTCACGCCCCACCCCCGAACAGGCTGAGCTGGCGCAGGCGGTGCGCCGCGTCGGCGAGGTACTCCTCCTCGCGCTCGATCCCGATCGCCCGGAAGCCCTCCTCGCGCGCCGCCCTGAGCGTCGTCCCACTCCCGGCAAAGGGCTCCAAGACGAGGCCCCCGGGCGGCGTCACGAGCCGCACGAGCCACCGCATCAACGCCAGCGGCTTCACTGTCGGATGCTTCGAGCCCTCGCGCTCGTCGGCGCCGGCCTTGGCGGTGTAGAAGAAGCGGGAGGGGCCGCCGGTATCGCCGTAGCCCATGTCCTCCAGCGGGGGCTTGCGCGAATCGCCACCGAAGGTGTTCCCACCGGAGCGGTGGCGCACCGCCACGCCTGCGGGACGCTCCCCAACCTCCGCGTCGAGCAGCGACGCAGCCTCCTCATCGAAGATCGCGTTGCTAGGCCAGCGGCCGGCGGGGTCACCACCACGCGGGCCAGGAAGGGCGGCGATGCTCGTCCCGCCGTTCTCGGTGTAGCGCCGGGCTGAGGATTCCTCGCCGTCTCTCCCGGTGCCGTTCGCGTGCCCCGGGACGATCCGTGTCCCGTCGATGTTGAGAGCGCCCGTCCCGGTCGCGAGCACCTGTGCGACCACGGTGCGCTCGGCGAGCGGCTTGCGCGCGAGGACGATCGGCTCGTGCCCGGGCTTGAGCGCCGTCCCCCACCCCTGCCACGCGGCGGCCTCAGGGGTGATCGCAACCGAACTAGTCATCTCCTGCGGGTTCAAACTGCCGTCGTGGTTGAACCCGGTGACGATTCGGCCAGGAGGCTTCCCGTCCACCCGAACCCGCTCCACGACCTCCCGCTCAGCCCCGGCAGCCTTGTCGATCGCCCTCGACACGTCGAGCGACTTCGGGAAGCCCGACCCGTAGAGCCAGACCAGGCAGTCGCGGATCTCGAACCCGGCATCCTCCAGCGCGCAGGCGAGCCGGTGATAGGTGCGCGTCCCGCCGAAGGCGACGAGGTGCCCGCCGGGCTTGAGGACGCGGAGGGCTTCGGCGGCCCAAGTCTCGCACCAGGTCTGGAACGGTTTGCCAGCGTCGTAGCTCTGCGGTCGAGCGCTAACCCACTCGCCCCGAATCCCGGGCCGGGCCGTATCGCCGGTTCGGGCAAGGCCCCGCTTGTCAGTCTTGAATGAGTCCCACTCCCGGCCCATGAACTCCAGCCCGTAGGGCGGGTCCGTCACGACCGCGTCGACCGACGCCTCGGGCAGCTCGGCCATGACCTCGACGCAGTCGCCCGCGTAGAGGACCACGTCGCCGTCGTCCAAGTAGGGCGCCCTCACGCCGCCCGCCGTTCGCCGGGGACCTCGATGTCCGGCGGGTCCAGCAGGTGGCGCAGCTGCCACTCGAGCCGGTAGATCAGGCGCTCCACGCGCACGAGCATCCCCTGACGGGACCACGGGTCAGGCCGAACCCCCAGCGCGGCGAGCACCTCCACCTCCCCAGCATCGCACTCCTCGTTCCAGCACGTCAGGCGCAGGTGGCTCTCGTGCCCCCAGGTCCCCACCCCGAGCGAGTGGTGCCGGCAGACCGGGCAGTAGCCCCAGTAGCCCTTCCCGTTGGGCTCGGCCCTCCAGTAGGCCCGGAGCTTGGCGATCACCTCACGTTGCAGGCTGGTCACGAAGCCTCCCGTCGACGTGTTCCTCCAGATCCAGCCCGCACTCAGGGCACTCCCGGAGCAGGGCGATCTCCGCGAGGCGGGCGTTCTCCCGGTCGAGCTCGCGGAACAGGTGCCAGATGTCGCGCAGGTAGACCTTGGCGTCCCCGGCCAGCAGGCCGGCGCGGTCCAGCGCGTCGCCAACCGCCTGGAAGGACTCCGTCGCCTCGTCGAGGATTACCTCTGCACGACGCCGATCTGGCCGACCCCTAGGCACGTCGGGCAGACCTCTCGCTCCCAGCCCCCGCCAGAGTGCCGGTAGATCCGGCCCTGGCGCCAGCAGGTCGGGCAGTCGCGCCAGGCGGTGCGCTCGCAGCCTCCCGAGTGCGTCCCTGCCGGGCTCCAGCCCTTCGGCTTGACGAGCAGCACCCCCATGCCCTCACCCCCATCGCTTGCGATCCCGGCGCCCGCGCGCCCAAGTCGTCACGAGGTTCTTCTGCCTCTCGGTGAGCGAGCCTATGCGCACCTCGGGTGCGAGCCCCTGATCCACGAAGAAGTAGTGGACCCGGACGCGTCCGAGGCCGTTGATGGGTCGCATGGCCTCGGAGAGCTTCCAGGTCAGGGCCCAGTCCGGGATCTGCTCCACGAGATGGATGAGGGCGTTGTAGGCGTCGCGCTCCGGCAGCTCGGACACCACCTGCTTCCAGTTGGACCGCTCGAGCCTGACCCGGTTCGCACGCCCCAGGTTCTCCAGCCGCGTGTTGCGCTTGCGCTCCTCCAGCGGAGTCAACCCTGTCCCCTTCCTGTCGTCGGGATCGGAACCACCGTCACCTCTGCGCCGGCGGCCTTGGAGACCAGCCCGAGCAGCTGCGCGATGGCCTGCAGCATCTCCTCGCCCATCTGGGGGAACACCATCGAGCAGGGCGCGTGGTCGATGAGCTGCACCGACACCACCGCCCACTCGATCCCGATGCCCCGTTCTTGGGCGGCCTCGAGCGCGGCCTTCATGGCCTCGGCCGGGACCATCGTCCGGTCGTCGCTCACGTCAGCGCCCCCCAGAACCAGGTGAACGCCTGCCAGGCGACCCAGCCGGCGACCAGCGCGCCTCCGGTCAGCACCGGGGCGAGGATGATGATCTGCGCCGCCTTGCCGAGCGCCTGCATCGGCACCCCCTGAGCCAGGCTCCGCAGGTCGTCCTCGGCCAGCTCCCGGTACAGGTCCTCCGGGTACGTCGGCACCTCCCACTCGCGCGGGAGCGGTCCATGCGTGGTCATCGTCCTCCACCTCCGACTCGCTTAATCGTCCACCGAAGGTAGCCCTTGCCCTCGGTGACGAACGGCTGCAGGTTGTCCGGCAGGGCGTGCCCCGCCGCGGCGGCGGCCGTCATGTTCAGGGACTGGCGCCCGGCCACCGGGGTCACCTTCACGCGGATCCCCTGGGCGAAGGTCTCTCGCCCGGGCTCGATGTGCGGCGTGAGCTCGTCGCGGATCTGGTCGCGCTCGGCCTTGAGCTCCTTCTCTCGGTTGGCGTACTGGGGGATCGCGTCCTCGATGTCCGCGAGGCGCTGCAGCAGGGCGACGTGGTGGTCGTTCTCGAGCCGCCCGGCCTCGGGGAGCTCCACGCCCTGCCAGCAGGTGTCCTTGAAGGCGCACCAGAAGCAGGGGAAGTCGCCGGGGTGCGCGCCGGCCCGCTCGGGCATGTCCCCGATCCGCATCCCCCGGTGGACCTTGGCCTCGATCTCACGGACCCGCGGGGCCATCGAGGCGATGTTCACCGGGTACGCCCGCTCGGCGTAGGTGGTGGGGTCGATCGAGAGGACCGTGGCCTTGGTGGCCCCGAGGTTCACGGCGTAGCCGGCGACCTGCAGCACCTTGTAGCCGGGGAGCTCGCAGTCGCGGCGGCTGACCACTTCGATGACGTGCGCCTCGGAGGGGATGTAGAGGTCGGCGTGCCCCACCCCGATCGGGTCAGCGGCGGGCCACGGGACCTCCTGTTCGGGGATCACGTCCACCTCATCGGCCTTGAAGGTCTCGACCACGTCGCGGGCGATGGCCTCCCCGATGAACCGGCCGCGGCGGAAGACCCGCTCCTGCTCGGGGGTGGGCTTGGTGCCCTCGGTGCCGAGACCCTGGTAGACGCTCTGGCGGGCACACATCACGGCCGAGGACCAGCGCGGCCCGGTCAGCGTGCGGATGGCGGTGGTCATGCGGCCTCCATCGCGGCGGTGAGCCTTTCGGTCGCCTCGGCCTGGGCCTCCATGCGCCCCGCCATCTCGTCGAACGCTTGCTGCAGCACGTCCTCGGAGGCTTTGTAGTGGACCA
>DATEDS010000102.1:0-5514 GCA_035281565.1 Gemmatimonadota bacterium | reverse complement strand
CCCTCGCTGGCGAAGCGGGCCCCGGCGACCTGCCAGCCGTTGTCCCCCGGCGCAACCGAAAAGTGACCGTAGTAGAGACCGAGGAGGGACTGACCTTCGATGTCCCTGAGAACCAGGATCTCGGCGAAGACGCGGGCCGAGTCGGCGGGCACGGGCTCCATCCGCACGACCGCCGGCCTGACCACGCCGGCCAGGCCGGCCGACCATTGCGCGGCGGTTCGCCGGCCCCGGATCTCCGGGTGCACGTACGTGAAGGCACGATCGTACCCCAGCTCGCCGATGCCGATCTCTCCGGCCGAGCTCTGCCCCGTCTGGGCGAGCGCGCGAACGAACTGGCGCGCCGCCTCCACCGGGCCAGCCGGAAAGGCCCGCTGGGTCGGGAGACGCGGCTCGGGCTTGACGAGCCAGGCGAAGCTCGCAGCCACGCTGTCGATGTGGACGGTCCTGAAGACCGTGTCCGCCGCGGCCGAGGCGGTGTCATCCTCGATGTCGCGAACGACGGTCCGACGCGCCTCGTCGGGCCCTTCCACCCAGACGTCCGCGCGGCACGCCGCAACGGCGACGAAGCCAAGGGCGAGAATCGGGAGTCGGCGGCGGGCGGGCATGCGAACGGCCCGTATATTGTTGCGCCGACGCGGGCCCGACAACCGGGCCCGACCCCTTTCGGAGACGACGTGAGCGTAAGGATGTCGACCCAGGTCAAGCGTCCGCCCTCCACGCCGGGCGTCCCACCCCGCTACCAGGTCTTCGATCGCCGGACGAGCCCGCCCATGACGGTGGCCCGGTTCTACTTCGATCCCGGCCAGGAAGGCGTCGTCTTCGAGGTCTACGACGACGAGTTCCGGGAATTCCTGAAGCGGACGCGGGGGCTGGCGGGAAAGCGGTTCGACTGGATGCTGGACGTCGCGGTCGATGCCCCGCACGACACACGCCGGTCGGTCGTGCGTCCCCACCCCATGCCGGAGCCGATGGACCGGGGAGGCCCCGACGATCCGCCCCTGACCCTCGAGGAGGCGGTCCGGATCTGCGAGGAGCCGGAGACCTTCCGGGTGGTCCGGGCGAGCGACCCGCGGTAGTCGGCTTGGCCAGGTCGAGCCTTCCGCTCGCCGTGCTCATCGCGCTGGGCGTCGCGACCGCCTCCCCGCAGGCTGCGCAGCCTCCCGAGACCACGGCGTTCGTCGATGTCAGCCTCGTCGCGATGCAGGACGAAGACGTCCTTCCGCATCAGGTCGTGGTGGTGCGGGGTGGGGTCGTCCATGCCGTGGGGCCGTTGGACGAGGTCGAAATCCCCGGGGACGCGCTCCGGATCGACGGGAGCGGGCGCTGGCTCATGCCCGGCCTGGCCGATCTCCACGTCCACCTCTTCTCGACCACCGACCTCCTCCTGTACGTCGCCAACGGGGTCACCACGATCCGCAACCTGGGGGGCTACGGGGCGGCCGACTCGGTCCTCGTCTTGCGCGACCGGATCGCCTCGGGCGAGGTCCTCGGCCCGACCGTCTTCACGAGCGGCAACTGGCTGGACGGCTACCCGCCCGTCCGCGACATCAATACCGTCGTCACGACGACCGCGGCGGCGAGCCGCGAGGTCGAGGCCCAGGCGCGTGCCGGGTTCGACTTCGTGAAGGTGTACGAGACCCTGACCCCGGCCGTGTACGAGGCGATCCTGGACGAAGCGACCCGGGTCGGGATCCCGGTGACCGGCCACCTCCCTCCCGCGGTCGGACTGGAGAGCGTCCTGAACTCGGGGCAGGTCGAGCTCGCCCATGCCGGGATGATCCTGAGGTCGATCGGGCCCGCCGACTCGGTGGCGATGGCGCAGGTGGCGGACCGGATCGCCAGGAGCGGCGTCGCCGTGACCGCCACGCTTTCCATGGCCGAGCTCGCCTTCCGGCAGTCCGGAAACCGGCTCGAGATCGAGCGTGTGGCGAGCCGTCCGATCAACCGCTACGTGCCGCCCGACCGGCGCCTCTTCTGGCGGACGGAGAACATGTTCGAGGGGATGCCGCGGCGCTCCGACCCGGACCGGTGGATTGGCGCCCTGCGGAGGCTCGTTCGGGCTCTCCACGTGGCCGGGGTCCGGGTGCTGGCCGGCACCGACTCCGACGTCGGCGGCCAGGTGCCGGGGTTCTCGATCCACGACGAGCTGCGGAACCTGGTCGCGGCCGGTTTTTCCCCCTACGAGGCCCTTCGAACGGCCACCGTGGATGCCCATGCCTTCCTGGCCGAGGTGCTGCCGGACGTCCGGCCGTTCGGGACGATCGAGGTCGGCCGGCGGGCGGACCTCCTCCTCCTCGAGGCGGATCCGCTCGCGGACGTCGCCCACGTCGAGCGGCGGGCGGGGGTCATGGTCGCCGGGCGCTGGCTCCCCGAATCCGAGCTCACGTCACGACTCGAAGCGCTCGCCGAAGCCTACCGGCAATGATCCGGGCGGCGCGGGCCCGCGCTTCTACTCGGCGGGTTCCCCAGCCTCCTTCATCCGGGCGTAGCGGCCGTCGAAAACGACGTTCCAGGTGGCCCCTCCGTCCCGGGACGCCTCCCAGAGTTGCCTGACCTCGCCGGCCGAGACCGGGGTCCAGGTGATCCGGTGGGTGACAGACCCCTCGTCGTCCACCATCTCGCCCTCGAGGACCATCGAGCCCGCCTCGAGCCCGCCCGAGAGAAGCAGGAACCCGCCCCGGTCGTCGACCCAGGTCTGATGCCACGTGCCGGCGTGGGGATCGTACGTGTTGAAGCTGGTTCCGGTCATCCCGCGGGCGCCCCGCCATTGCTCGCGCAGGACGCAGCCGTTCAGGATCGAATCGATGGCGTTGGTTCCGGCCACGCTCCCGTCGGGCGTCGTCACCTCCCAGGAACCGAGCCAGAAGTCGAACTGACGGTACTCCGCGCCGACGCAGGGAGCCGGCGCTTCGGCGGCCTCCTGCGCGCTCGCGGGGACCGGCGAGAGCGCAAGCGCGAGGGCGGCGACCCGCCCGGCGTGTCCGAGTCTCATCCTACCCACCTCCGGGTTGACCTTCGGACGATTCGGATCGCATACACGTTCACGACCCAAACCCCGCAACCCACGCCGGGGACAAGATCCGCCGGGAAGTCCGCAAGATTTTGACAATCGCCGGCTGAAGGGATGCGGCCAGGATATTGCCCTCTGTAGGGCGGGGTTTCGGTGGGCAGGAGGACGATCATAGGACTCGGACCCGACGTCGTTCCGCCTCGGGTTCGGCATGGCTTTCTAGCCGGGCGGGGTCTCCGGCTCGGAAACCAGGTCGTGTGCCCTGACGTCCAGCTCCCGCATCGCCTCGACGGCCCGCGACTTGAGACGCGCGTCCAAGTCGCGCCAGTCCTCCTCCGAGAGCTTGCCGGTCGCCCGATCCAGCTCGAGCTCGTGGAGCTCCTGGACCAGCCGGTCCTTCTCCGCCTCGAGCTCGCTCAGTCGGGCCGTGGACGTCTTCCCCTCGCGATCACCGGTGAGCAACGGGTACGCGGTGAGCCACACCGCCCCCAGAAGCAGCCACAGCCCGGCGAGGACCAGGAGCGCGGTCACGTGACGGCCTCGGACCGCTCCGTGGGGATCGAAGCTCCGGCCTCCCGGCGCCGGCGTGTTCCCGGCCGGGGGGTCGAAAGGGCGATCAACATGCCGAAAACCATCACTCCCCCGCCGATCCAGATCCAGAGCACCATCGGGTTCACGAGCAGGGTGACGTCGACCGCCTCCGACCCGGGCTGGTACGACTCGAGGACCGCGTAGAGGTCCTCGAACGGCCGGGACCAGATCGCGACCTCGGTCGTGACCTGCTCCTGCGCGGTCGGATAGAAACGGCGCTCCGGGCGCATCCGTCTCGGACCCCGGTCTCCGTCTCGGACGGTCAGGTTGGCGACCGTGGCCGTGTAGTTCGGCCCGCCCTCCACGTCCGTCCCTCGATAGAGCACGGAAAAGGGCCCGATGTCGACCTCGTCGCCGGGGCGCATCCGGACCGCCCGCTCGGTGACGAACAGGGCCCCCGCCACCCCGGCGAACACGAGGACCACCCCCAGGTGGACGACGTAGCCCCCGTAGCGACGGCGGTTCCGGCCGATCAGGCCGAGGAGCGCCGGCCCGGGGCCGACCCCCTTCGATCGCATCCGGGCGCGGGTGCCCCGCCAGAGCTCCTGGACGACCGTCGCCACCACGAAAGCGCCGAACGCGACCACGCTGACCGCATACCACTGCCGGAGCCCCAGCGTGACCGCCGCCACGCCGGCCACGGCGAGAACCGCGAGCGGGATCCGGAAGTTCCGCTCGAGGTTCCGTCGCGAGGCCCTCCGCCAGGCGATCATGGGTCCGATCCCGAGCAGGAGGAGGAGCGCGATCGAAAGCGGCCCGTTCACCTGGTTGAAGAAGGGGGGCCCGACCGAGATCCGCTCCCCGGTCGCCGCCTCGGAGATGAACGGGAAGAACGTGCCCCACCAGATCGCGAACCCGATCCCGACCAGGAGCAGGTTGTTGAACAGAAAGGCGCTCTCCCGGGAGGCGTACGACTCGAGGCGGTTCTCGCTCTTCAAGAGATCCGACCTCCACCACGCGAGCGCGATTGCCGCGCCCACGACGAAGGCCAGGAAGCCGAGGAAGATCAAGCCGATGTCGGTCGACGCGAAGGCGTGCACCGATTCGATGATGCCGCTCCGGGTGACGAACGTGCCGAGAATGGTGAGCGAGAACACCGCCGTCACCAGGCCGACGTTCCACATCTTCAGCATGCCGCGCTTTTCCTGGATCATGATCGAGTGGACGAACGCCGCCCCGATGAACCACGGCATGATGGCCGAGTTCTCGACCGGATCCCAGCCCCAGAACCCGCCCCATCCGAGCTCGATGTAGGCCCAGTGGGACCCCATCAAGTTCCCGATCGTGAGGAAGAGGAACGGGACGAGCGCCCACTTCCGCATGGCCACGATCCAGTCCGCCCCGAGACGCCCGCGGACGAGCGCCGCCATCGCGAACGCGAACGGAACCGACCATCCGACGTACCCCAGGTAGAGGGAAGGGGGATGAGCGGCCATCCACCGGTTCTGAAGGAGCGGGTTCAGGCCCAGACCGTCCGGAGGCGTGAAATCGAGCATGGCGAACGGGCGCGAGCTGAACACCATGACGCCCAGGAAGAACGCCATGATCGTCTGGAGGACGGCCGCGGCGTGGGGAACGAGCTCGGGCTGTTGCCGGCGGTGGATCCACACGGCGGCGGTCGAATAGCCCGCCAGGATGAGCGCCCAGAGGAGCATCGAGCCCTCCATCCCGCCCCAGACGGCGGTCGCCTTGTACCATGGGGGCATGGCGCGGCTGGCGTTGTCGGCCACGTAGGCCAGCCGGAACTCGTCGTTCAGGAACCCCAGCGTGAGGAGCAGGTAGGCGAACGCGACACAGACCGTGGTCCCGAAGACCGACCGGAGCGCGGACTCGACCAGCCGGGGATCGCGGCGCTTCGCGCCCACGTGTCCGAGGACGGCGCCGTAGAGGGCCAGCGCGAGGCCGACCCAGAG
>DATEDS010000101.1:0-8049 GCA_035281565.1 Gemmatimonadota bacterium | reverse complement strand
TGGAGCCCGCGGCTGGCGCGACGCTAGACGTCCCTCGCGCGCCTGGGCTCGGGGAAATCCGGGCACTCCCCCCACCGTCGGGGGTAGTTCCACCCGCCCCCGGAGCGGGCGGCTGGAAGGCGGCCGTCTTTCGGGTATCTTCTGGGAAGAACCGCCCGGTATCCAGTTCAGGCCATCGATCGGCGCAGCGCAATGCAACCAGCCTTCCAAGGAGGAACCACATGACGACGACGAGGTGGACCGTGGCGCTGGCCCTGGTCCTGGCTGTCCTCGTCGCGGCGACGGGGTGCTCGAAGAAGCAGGTCGAGACGACCCCCGACCGGGATCGCATGGATCCCGGGGCGGCCGCGACCGACACCGGCACCGACGAAGCCATGACCGACGACTCGGGCACGCTGACCCGGGACGAGGCCCTGGCCATGATCGGGGACATGATCTTCTTCGACTTCGACCGGTCGGAACTCAGGCCCGAGGCGCGGACAACCCTCCAGCAGAAGTCGGAGATCCTGCGGCAGTACCCGGACATCCGGGTGCGGATCGAAGGCCACGCCGATGAGCGCGGGACCGTCGAGTACAACCTCGCCCTGGGCGAGCGGCGCGCCGACTCGGCGCGCACGTACCTGATCGACCTCGGCATCGACCCCGACCGGCTGACCACGATCAGCTACGGGGAAGAGCGGCCGCTCGCCGAGGGCCACAACGAAGCGGCCTGGCAGCAGAACCGCCGCGACGAGTTCATCCCGATCCCGTAGCGTGGTCGTGATGAGCGATCGAGGGGTGCGGGGCCGCGTCGAGGATCCGAGACGCGGCCCGCGCGTCCTGTGGTTGGTGGGAATGCCGGTCCTGCTGTCGGGTGTCACGGCCTGCGCGACCCGGGGCGACATGGAGAACCTGATGGCGGAGCACCAGGAGATCCGCCAGCGGCAGGACGACCTCAACGCCCGGATGGACCAGCTCGCGCGGAACCTGGAGACGCTCCTGCAGGGGATCCGCGCCGACTTCCAGGCGGACCTCGGCCAGGTGATCCAGCAGATGAACTCGGTCGAGTCGGCCCTGCGCGGCACCGAGAGCCGGATCGAGCAGCTCCGGCGGTACCAGCCGACGCCGCAGCCGGTCCCCACGTCCCAGGACTCGGCGGCCATGACCCTCGATCCGATCGGGCTCTACAACGGGGCCATCACCGATTACCAGCAGGGTCGGCTGGACATGGCCCGGCAGGGATTCGCCGAGTACCTGCGGGCCTTCCCGGACGGTCCGAGCGCGTCGGACTCCCAGTACTGGATCGGGATCATCGCCTACGACCAGGGGGAGTACGATCAGGCCATCGACCTGCTGGGACGCGTCCCGGCCCGCTACCCGGAGAGCTCGAAGGCGCCGCTGGCCCTCCGCAAGATCGGCGACGCCTACCGCGCCATGGGCGACTCGGGCAGCGCGCGCGACGCCTACCGGGAGCTGATCGAGCGGTACCCCAACTCTTCCGAGGCCGAGGCCGCGCGGCGGGAGATCGGGAACTAGCGGGCAGGGCGTGCGCTGCCCGTTCTGCGGATCCCGGAAGGACAGGGTGGTCGACACCCGTTCCAGCAAGGGAGGGCGGGCGACACGGCGCCGCCGCGAGTGCCTGTCCTGCGGCCAGCGTTACACCACCTACGAGGCGGTCGAGCTCCCGCCGCGCCAGGTCGTCAAGCGGGACGACCGTCACGAGCTCTACGACCGTCAGAAGCTCCTGATCGGCATGGTTACGGCGTGCACCAAGCGCCCCGTCAACCTCGAGACCATCGAGGCGGCGGTGGACCGGATCGAGGAGCGTCTCGAGGAACGGCTCGAGGAGACGGGCGGATCCAGGATCGAGAGCGCCTGGCTAGGGGAGCAGGTGATGCGTGAGCTCCACGAGATCGATCCTGTGGCCTACGTCCGTTTCGCCTCCGTCTACCGCGAGTTCCAGGACGTCACGGACTTCATGGAGGAGGTCCGCGAGCTCGCCGAGGAGACCCCGGTTCCAAAGCCGTCCCGGAAGGCCGGCCGGAAGGGCCGGTAGATCTTGGCGCTCCTGCCCGGCCCGCCCATGACCGCCGAGGCTACGATGTCCTTCCTGGAGCACCTGGAGGAGCTCCGCCGGCGGATCCTGTGGAGTCTCGGGGCCCTCGTCCTTGCCGCCGGCCTGGGATTCTGGATCGCCACCGCCTACGACGTCATCGGCTTCCTGACCCGGCCCGTCCTGCCCTACCTCGGTGAGCACCGGCTCGCCTACCTGCATCCCACCGAGCCCTTCATGGTGACGCTGAAGGTCGGGCTCTTCCTGGGCCTCCTGATCTCGCTTCCGGTCCTGTTCTGGCACTTCTGGCGGTTCGTGGCGCCGGGTCTCCTCGAGAAGGAGAAGAAGGTCTTCCTGCCGGCCCTCTTCGCCTCGGTAGCGCTGTTCCTGCTGGGCGCGGCGTTCGCTTTCTACGTCGCGATGCCGCTCGCGCTCCGATTTTTCCTTTCGTTCGGCGGCGAGTCCCTGGAGCCGGTCATCACGATCAACGAATACTTCACGTTCGCGATCCGGATGACGCTCATGTTCGGGGCCGTCTTCGAGATGCCTCTCGTGATCCTCTCTCTGACCTGGGCCGGGATCCTCTCGCCGGCTCTGCTCAGCAAGTACAGACGCCACGCGATCGTCGGTCTGGCCGTCCTCTCCGCCGTCCTGACCCCGGCCGACATCTTCTCGATGGTCGTCATGCTGATCCCCATGTACCTGCTGTTCGAGCTGAGCGTCCTGGGAGCGTCGCTGGTCGCCCGGCGCCGGGCGCCCGAGCCCGAAACGCGGGCGGAAGGGCCCGGCCTGGAGCCGAGCGATGCATAGCCGTCGGCACTTCCTTCTCCCCGCCGGCTTCCTGGTCGCCCTGGCATGGTCCGGCGGACTGCTCGCCCAGGAGCCCGAGGCGGATCTTCCCGGGGCCGCCGACACGACCGGGCCGGCCGAGGCCGATACCCTCCTTGGCGGCGAGATCCCGGAGCCCGACGACACCTACCGGATCCTGCTGGGAGCCCAGGATACGACCGGCTTGCCGGGCTCGGCCGGGGGCCCGGTCCAGTACGAGGGGCAGCGGCTCGTCTTCTATCCGGATGGCGAGGTGATCGTCCTCGAGGGGCGTGCCGCCGCCGAGCAGGCCGGCACCCGGCTCGCCGCCCAGCGGATCCTGTTCCGGAACCGGGACGGACAGGTCGAGGCGTTCGGCGAGGCCTCGGTGAGGCGCGGGCCGTCCGCCCTCGCCGCCGACAGCCTCTACTTCAACCGTGAGACCGACGTCGTGGCCACCTTCGGCGCCTCGATCCTGACCGAGGGCGATTCCAGGACCGAGGGGGTCGATCTCCAGTACGACCTCGAGCGCCGGAGCGGCCGGCTCGGGACCGGCACCACGACCTACGCGCCGTGGATCCTGGACGGTACCGACATGGAGAAGATCGGCGATCGCACCTACGTGGTGGACGAAGGTTACTTCACGACCTGCGATCTGCCCGAGCCCCACTACACGTTCCGATCCGACGAGATCAAGCTGCGGCGGGAAGACGTCATCGTCGCATCCCCGGTCGTCCTGTACTTCTCGGACATCCCGGTCTTCTATCTGCCGTGGTACGTCGAGCCGGTGACCCGCGGGCGGCACTCGGGGTTCCTGCGTCCCAAGATTGGTCTGAACACCCTCATCTTCGGCAGCGGCCGCGAGCGCAACGTCCAGGACCTCGGCTACTACTACGTCTTCAACGAGTACGCCGACGCGACGCTGGCCGCCGACTGGTACACGGAGAGCCGCTTCATCGTCCGTTTCGATACCCGCTACAACCTGCGCTACCTGTTCCAGGGAGGCTTCCACTACGAATCCGTGTGGAACCGTCTCGACGATTCCCAGTCGGAGCTTGTCCGCTACCGCCACGACCACACGTTCAGCCGTGACACTCGCGCCAACGTCGACGTCAACTGGTCGAACCGGCGATCGTTCCTGCGCCGGAACTCGTTCGACCCCGAGGAGATCCTCCAGCGGGCGTTTCGCTCAGCCGCGTCCTACTCGACGCGTTTCGATTGGGGCTCTCTCATCGCCGGTGCCGACGCCGACTTCCGGCTGGACGTCAACCGGACCGATTTCCAGCTCCCGAACGTGCGGCTCTCGATCAACCAGCGGCCCTTGTGGGGCCGCTCGGCGTCGGCCGGCGAGGGGCCGTGGTACTCGGTGCTCCAGTACAACGCCAACTTCTCCGTCCTGGGGCGCGTGTCGCGGGCGGCCGTGGACAGTCTCGGGAACCCGGTGACCACGATCCCGACCGACAGCCTGGGCAACGAGATCGAGCTCCCGAGGGAGACCATCGTCAACGAGCAGGACGGCTCGGCCAACTTCACCCTGAGCGGGCCTCTCAATCTGTGGGGGGTGATCAAGGCCTCGCCTTCGGTCAGCTATCGCCTCAATTTGACGAACGACGAGCTGGCCGAGGACGAGAAGCTGGGCGGGAGGGGCCAGCTCGGGTCCGGCCTCGCCCTGTCGAGCCGGTTCTTCCGGATCTTCGGCGGGTTCGGACCCTTTACGCGGGCCCGTCACGTTGTCGCACCGAGCGTGAACTTTACGTACAACCCGACGCCGAACTTGTTCGGGGCTGAAGACACCGAAGAGGCGCGGGACCGGTTCCGTGAGACCCTGACCGCCAACCTTTCCCTCTCTCAGGACTTCGACGTGAAGCTCCCGCGGCGCGATGGAGACGAGGAGGACCGCGAGACGGTTGACGAAGAGCCGCCAGCCGAAGGGGCCACGCCCGCGGACACGTCCGCCGGGGCCGTCGCCGCAGAGGAGCGTGAGCGGGAGCGGCCCGAGGGGCAGACCTTGAACCTTCTCACCATGGTCAACACGCTCTCCTACGACTTCATCGAGGCGAACGAGCCGGGACAGCTCGGCCTCAGCGACCTGAACACCCGGTTGACGACCGGGTTGGGCCGGGACTTCAGCGTCTCGACCTCGTTTCGACATTCCCTGGTCGAGGAAGACGAGGAGGGGAACGAATCGTTGGACCTCTTCCTCGAGTCGATCACGACCGACTTCTCGATCCGCAAGGGCGGCTCGATCTCGTTTGGAAGGCAGGATCGGCGCGTGGCCGACAGGGAGGACGTGTTCGCGGGGCGGGGAGGGCAGGACGAGGAGGAGGAGGCCAAGCTGGCGCTGGCGGCCGAGGAGGACCGGATCGAGGGGTTCGGCCCCTGGTCCCTGAGCCTCACCCACTCCTGGAGCCGCAACCGAAGCGGGGAAGGGGACCGCCAGAGTGCCGGGATCGGGGCCGCGCTCCTCCCGAGCGCCAACTGGAGCCTCAACTATCGCACGAACTACGACATCACCGAGGGCCGGCTCCAGGGTCAGACCCTGGCGCTAGTCCGGAACCTCCACGACTGGCAGGCCAGCCTGTCGGTCAACCTCTTTCCGTCGGAGCCCCAGAACCGGGTCCTGATCGCGTTCTCGGTCTACCTCAGGGACGTGCCCGATCTGGAGGTGCCGTACCGAGTCCGCCGGGAATAGGACCTGTTAGATGGCGGACGGCGCGTCCACCGCCGCCGGAGTATGATAGGCGCCTCACGAGAGCCGCTCCGGGCGAACTCGCTCCGGAACCCGTTTACCATCTGGCGGGAGGAACGAGACCATGCTTTGGACGATCATCGTCATCCTTCTCATCCTGTGGCTGCTCGGCGCCTTCGTGCGGCCGGTGGGTGGAGGACTCATCCACCTGTTGCTGGTCATCGTCCTGATCCTGGCGATTCTCCAGCTGGTCTGACCGGAACGCCCGTACGGGACTTCAGCCATTGACGATCTCGCCCCCGTTGGGGTGCAGGATCTGACCGGTCATGTACGAGGCGTCCTTCGAAGCGAGGAAGACGAAGCACGGGGCGACCTCAGCGGGTTGCCCCGCTCGCTTCATGGGCGTATCCGCCCCGAACTCCGCCACATGCTCCGCATCGAAACTGGCCGGGATGAGCGGCGTCCAGATGGGGCCCGGGGCGACCCCGTTCACCCGGATTCCCCGCTCGATCAGATGCAGGGCCAGCGCGCGGGTGAACGCGACGATCGCTCCCTTCGTGGCCGCATAGTCGATCAGGGTCTCGTGGCCCCGGTACGCCGTGACCGAGGCCGTGTTGAGGATCGTGCCCCCTTCGCCCAGATGGGGCAGCGCCGCCTTCGTCAGGTAGAACATGGCCAGGACGTTCGTGCGGAAGGTCCTCTCGACCTGCTCCAGCGAGATCTGCGCGAAGTCTTCGGTCTCGTGCTGCTCGGCGGCATTGTTGACGAGGATGTCCAACCCGCCCAGCTCCTGGACCGTCCGGTCGATCGCCTCCTGGCAGAACGCGGGATCCCCGATGTCCCCGGCCAGGGGTAGACAGCGGCCGCCTTCCTCCTCGATCTCTGAACGGGTCTCTTCGGCGTCGCCGTGCTCCTCGAGGTAGACGATCGCTACCTGCGCCCCCTCTTTCGCGAAGGCGATCGCGATCGCGCGTCCGATCCCGCTGTCGCCGCCCGTTATCAGCGCCCGGCGGCCGGCGAGCTTCCCGCTCGGCCGGCGGCTCTCGTCCTCGGCGTCCGGGCGAGGGACCATCTCGCTCTCGATCCCCGGTTGGCGCTCCTGCTCCTGTGGGGGGAACTGCCGTGTCCTGGTCGAGCCGGTCATGGGCACCTCCAGAAAAAGGATGGGCCCGGCGCTCTCCACGCCGGGCCCATCGGGACGGGACGGAAAGGCAAGTCGCCTACTTGCGCTTCTCGCCCTGCCGGACGGGATCCGTTTCCTTGTCGGCCGGCCAATCGCGGCCCTGCTCCCCGGCGTCCTTGCTGCCGCGGCGCTGGCCTTCGCGGTCGGGCTCCGGCTGACGTTTCGGCCGGTCGGTACGCTCGGGTCGATCCTGTCTCGCCATGCTGCCTCCTTGATGGGCCGACGGACAGCCCCGGGGGCTTCCGTCGCGCGTTGGCCGCGGCCCTTGAAAGCTGCGGGACGTCTATCTGGCCGCTGCAGTCTGGTTGATGCCCTCGGTCAGGAGCCCACCCGTGGCGATCGCGCTCAGCTTCTCGTCCGCCTCGGCCTCCTCGTCCAGGGTGTCGTCCAGGAGATCGACCACGTCTTCGAGATCCAGCTCTTCGGCCCACGCCTTGGCGGTCCCGTAACCGGAGATCTCGTAGTGCTCGATCCGCTGGGCGCCAGCGATGATGAGGGCATCCCGCAGAGCGCCGCCCGGGTGGTTCTCGATGGCTTCCTCGCCTTCCTTCACGAGTCCTTCCATTCCCTTGCACGACTTCCCGGCCGCCGGCTCTCCGAGGTCCGAGAAGATCCGATCGAGGCGCTCGACATGGCCGTGGGTGAGCTCCAGATGATGCTCGAGCGCCTTTCGCAGCTCTTCGGTCGAGACCGCCTCGATGACACCCGGCAGGGCCTGGGTGATCTGCTGCTCCGCGTCGTAGAGGTCCCGGAGCTGGTCGACGAAGAGATCGTGGAACGTGTTCTCCTTCATCGATTCATCCTTTCTTGCGGCCGCTGCCGCTCTTCTTGCCGCCGCCGCTCTGCTTGTTGACGGTCCGCCAGGCACGCTCTTCGGCCTCCTTCTCGGAGACCCCCTTCTTCTTGTATCCCTCCTCGATGTGCTCGGCCTTGCGCTTCTGTTTGTCGGTGTAAGAGGACTTGTCGCCCCTGGGCATGAGTGCCTCCCTCGAATGGATTCTGATTCGTCCTGTCGAGGGAATTCTAGCGCTCCCGGAGGTTTCTGTATGTCCAACACATTACAGGCTCGGGCAGGCGAACACGTTAGTGGTATATGCTTCACGACCGGAATGCCGGATTGGAGGAGCCACCGATGGGCGATGCCCCGAATGCGATCGAGGAAGCCCGGGAAGCGGCCGAGCGGGCCGGTCTTCGTTACGTGAGCGACGACGAGCCGGGGATCACCCGGCGCGGGAGGGGTAAGGGGTTCAGCTACTATGCCCCCGGAGGCGAGCTCATCCGGGACCCGGAGGAACGGGACCGGCTGAACGCGCTGGCCCTCCCGCCCGCCTGGCAGGA
>DATEDS010000100.1:0-4924 GCA_035281565.1 Gemmatimonadota bacterium | reverse complement strand
ATCCTGTACGAGCAGGCCCAGCAGCGGGCGGGTGACGAGGGGCTGACCGCCGACCAGCAGCGGCAGGTCGAGGAGCAGGCGTGGGAAGACGTCGTCAACCTGTCACTCCTGCGCTCCGAGGCGGCGCGTCGCGGGATCCGGCTCACCGACAGCGAGCTGGTGGAGTTCATTCGCAACAATCCGCCGCCCGAGGTGGCGCGCCTGCCGGCGTTCCAGACCGACGGTCAGTTCGACATCGAGAAGTATCGGCAGGCGCTCGGCGACCCGGCGCTGCAGGCCACCTGGTCGGAGTACGAGCGACAGCTCCGCCAGACGCTCCCCATCCGGAAGCTCGAGGAGCAGATCATCGCCGGGGTCACGGTCACCGACGCCGAGGTGCTCGACGTCTACAAGGAGCGGACCGAGCGGGCGCGGATCCGGTACGTGCACCTGGATCCGGAGCGTCTCGTGCCGGAATCCGAGGTCCAGGTATCGGAGACGGAGATCGCCGAATACTACGCCCAGCATCGAGACGAATACCGCCGGGAGGCCAGCTCGCGGATCGAGTACGCGGTCTTCCGGCCGTCCGTCACCGCCGCCGATTCGGCCGCCGCGCGGGCCCGCGCCGACAGCCTCGCCCGCGCGGCTCGTGAATCCGACGCCGAGTTCGGCGAGCTGGCCGCCGACGCTTCCGACGACGAGCTGACCCGGGAGAACGGCGGGGGCCTCGGCTGGTTCGAGCTTTCGACCATGGACCCCGCGATCGCGACGGCGGTGGAGGGGATGGAGCCGGGCGAGGTTTCCGAGCCCGTCCAGACGCCATTTGGATGGCACGTCCTCAAGCTGGAGGACCGGATGGCGCAGCCCAGGAGCCCGGCGCGATACAACGCCAGCCACATCCTGGTGGAGGTGGCGCCGACCCCGGAGGCCCGCGACGCCGCACGGCAGACCGCCCAGACGTTCGCTCTGGCCATGAGCGAGTCCGCCGAGACGTTCCGGTCACGCGGCGCCGGGGAGGCCGCGCGGGTCGACCGCACCCCGCTCTTCGAACGCGGCCCGGTCGTGCCCGGAATCGGGCCCGCCCCGTCGGTGGCGGAGTTCGCGTTCTCCAACGACACGGGGGCGGTGAGCGGCCCGCTCGAGCACGGCGGGGCCTTCTACGTGGTTCACGTTCTCGAACGTCATCCCGCCGGCTCGATCGCCCGCGAGCAGGTGGCGGACGAGATCCGGGCCGAGCTCGTGCGCCGGAAGCGCCAGGCCCGGGTGGCCGAGATGGCGCCCCGTTTCCGCGAGACGGTCCAGCGCGAGGGGCTCGAGGCGGCCGCGCAGAGTGCAGGGCTGGATGTCGTCACGACCGGCTGGTTCACCCGTCAGAACAACATTCCGGGAATCGGGTCGGGCACGCCGGTGGCCGGGGCCGCGTTCGGCCTGGCGCAGGGTCAGGTGGCGGGGCCGGTCGAGGGGCCGCGGGGCCTCTACTTCATCCAGCTGCTCGAGAAGCAGCCATACGACCCGATCGCCTACGAGCGGGAGCGGGCGTCGCTCCGTGAGCAGCTCAAGGTGACCGAGATGCGGAGCACCTTCAACGCCTGGTTCGAGGATCTGCGGGAGAAGGCGGAGATCGAGGACCGGCGGGCCCAGCTCCTCGGAACCTGACCTCCGAACCGGTGGGAGCTACTCCTTGCCGGGCTTGCGCTCTTCCTGGTCGATGTCTTCCTTGATTTCGTTCAGGCCGCGCTTGAACTCGCGGATTCCCTTTCCGAGCGATTCGCCCAGCTCGGGAAGGCGCTTGGCCCCGAACAGCAGCAGCAGGATGAAGAGGACGAGGACGATCTCCTGCATCCCGATCGAGCCGAACATGGTTCCTCCCTCCGTCCGGACGGACGGAACGGTGCGGCGGCGGTCGCCGGGCGACGCGACGCGAGCGGCGGCCTAGAAGAAGGCGCGGTACAGGTACGCCGCGCCGACGATCCCCACCAGGCTCATTAGGTTCACGTAGAGCGTCAGCGGGCCGAGCGTGAGCGCCACGGCCACCAGGTCCATCGAAACCGGCCCGAAGGACCCCGCCACCGAGGTGGTGAAGAAGTCCCGCGCCACGCCGGCCGGCAGCCATCGGGCGAGCAGCTCTCCCACCAAGCTACCCACCAGCAGACCCATGGTCAACACGATCGAGTATACCCTGAAGTTTTTGCGGTGCATCGGGTTATCGTGCCCGCAACCGTGCGGCTCGGGGGCCCGGAGAGGGGTTCGTCCGGCTCAGCGGTCCCGCCCCAGGACGTAGTCCACGGCGGCGTCGAGCACATCGCGGGCGGGGGTCGCCGGCAGCGGCAGGAGTGCCTGGCGCGCATGATCCGCGTACTCCCGGGCGATCCGCCGGGTGGCGTCGATCCCGCCGCGGGCGCGGACGAGCTCGATGACCCCTTCGACGGCGTCGGGGTCCGGCCCGCCGGAGCTCGGGAAGACCGCCTGGACGGTCCTGCGCTCCCTGGAGTCGAGCCGCGGCAGGATCGCCAGCAGCGGGAAAGTCGCCTGTCCCTCGCGGAGATCGGAGCCGGCCGGCTTTCCCATGACCGACTGCTCCCCGCCGTAATCCATCATGTCGTCCACGAGCTGGAAGGCCATCCCCAGACGCTGCCCGTAATCCCGCAGCGCCCTGCGGCAGCCGGGGGCTCCGATGGCCGCGCCCATCTCGCAGGCGGTGGCCAGCAGGCTGGCCGTCTTCTTCTCGATCATGAAGAAGTATTGGGCCGGATCCTCGACCAGGCGCCCGTGATGGGCGATCTCGACCATCTCCCCGATCGTCAGCTCGTTGGTGACCCGCGCCGCCAGCCCGATCAGCTCCAGGTCGCCGATCCTGGTGATCTCCGCCATCGCCCTCGAGTAGAGATAGTCGCCCATGATGATCGAGACCTTGTGGCCCCAGCGGTTGTTCAGGGTGGGCAGACCGCGGCGCAGGCTCGAGCCGTCGATCGAATCGTCGTGGACGAGGGTCGCCAGGTGGATGATCTCGATCACCGCGCCGAGTGGAACCTCGCGTGAGTCCGGCCGCTCCTCGACCCGGTTGGCGAGCGCCAGGAGCGCCGGACGGAACAGCTTGCCCCGCATCTGGTTGAGATGGAAGGAGACTTCGTTGATGAAGGGGACGTCGTTCGCCAGGACCGCCCCCACCCGGGCGAGGACCCCGTCGAGCACCTCGTGTACGAGCCCCTGGATGGCGGCCAGCGACGGGCGATCCAGCTGATCGGGGGCGACGCTCCGGCTCATCGGCCGGCTAGGTTAACCTCGCCCCCCGATGCGGTCAACGAGATTCAGCGCCCATTCCACGGGAACGCGGGGCCGGCCGATCCGGCTCCGGTGACCGGGTGTGCCATGGAAGTCGCTGCCACCCGTCGGGAGCAGCCCCAGATCGCGGGCGAGGGCCGCGTAATGGCGCGTGGCGGCCGCCGAGTGCTCGGTGTGGCAGACCTCGAGGCCCTCCAGCCCGTCCTCGACCAGTCCCGGGATCAGGTCGTCGCGGTGGAACGTCCCCGGGTGGGCGAGGACGGGGACGCCCCCCGCCCGCCGGACGGCCTCGAACGTCGGTCTCGGCTCGCGGTGGGGCTTGGCGACGTGGGCCGGAGCCGACCGGCCGATGAAGCGCGCGAACGCCTCGTCCAGCGACCGGACGTGGCCGCGCTCGACGAGCGCGCGAGCGACGTGGGGGCGGGTCAGGGTGGCGCCCGCCGCGATCCGCTCCACGTCCGCGTACTCGACCTCGACGCCGATGTCGAGCAGCCGCTCGACCATCCGCCGCGCCCGCTCCTCGCGCTGGAGAGCCAGCTCTTCGAGCAGGGCCCGGAAATGCGGGTCGTCGATGGAGACCCCGTACGCCAGGACGTGCGCCTCGCGGCCACCGGCGTGGCAGGTGAGTTCGGCCCCCGGGATCACCGTCATTCCGGGGGGCGCCGCGGCGAGCGCTTCCGCGACCCCGTTCACCGAGTCGTGATCGGTCACCGAAAGGAACCGGATCCCGCGCGCCACGGCCCGTCGTACCAGCTCGGACGGCGCCAGTGCACCGTCCGAGGCCGTGGTGTGGGTGTGGAGGTCGGCGCTCACACCGCCGGGACCAGCCCGTCGAGCACCTCGAGCGCCATTTCGTAACGGCCGAAAGGAGGCATCAGGTAGGCCCCCTGGACGCCCTCGACCTCGACGACGGCAGCCAGCGCCTCGCGGGCGATCCGGACACCTTCCGCGGCCGCCGCGTTCCGCCCGGGGACTCGTCGCATCCGCTCGCGGATCTCCTCGGGGATCCGCATCCCCGGCACCTCGTTGTGGAGGAACTCGGCGTTGCGGTACGAATGGAGCGGCAGGATCCCCGCCAGGATCGGGACCGGGACCGAGCCGAGATCCTCCAGGAAACGGGCCAGCTCGCCGGCGTCGAACACCGGCTGCGACATCGCGAAGCGGGCCCCGGCCTCGATCTTCTTCCGGAACCGCTCGATCTCGAGCCCGCGGTCCACCGCGCCCGGGTTGACGCCCACGCCGATGTGCAGGTCGAGCGGTACGCCGGTCGGCCTCCCGGCGGCGTCCAGCCCGTGATTGAGCCGGCGCGCCACGCCCACCAGGCCGATCGAATCGACGTCGAAGACGGCGGTCGGCACGGCATACTCTCCGGCCTTCGGCGGGTCGCCGGTGATCACCAGCACGTCCCGGACGTCCAGGGCATGGGCGGCCATCAGGTCGGCCTGCATGCCGTACAGATTGCGGTCCCGGCAGCAGTAGTGGACGATGGCCTCGATGGGGAGGTTCTCGCGGAGCACGCGGGCGATGGCGATCGGCGTCACCCGCGGCGAGATACGCGCGTATTCGGGGATGTTGACCGTGTCGATCCCCGCCTCCCGGATCCCGCGGACGGCCTCGACCAGCGGCTCCAGGTCGGCGCTGGTCGGCGGGGTCAGCTCGATCG
>DATEDS010000099.1:0-4307 GCA_035281565.1 Gemmatimonadota bacterium | reverse complement strand
GGGCCGCGGCCATCCTCCTCCACGGACGCGGTGGAAACGCCCGGGACGTCCTGGGGTTGGCCCGGACGCTCGAAGAGCCGCGGCTGGCATGCCTTGCCCCGCAGGCCGCAGACAGCGCCTGGTATCCGCGATCGTTCCTCGAGCCGATCGACCGTAACGAGCCGTGGCTCTCGTCGGCACTCGCCGTCGTGCGTCGGCTCCTCGACGGGCTCGCGGAGGCGGGGATCCCGGCGCGCCGGACGGTCCTGCTCGGTTTCTCCCAGGGGGCGTGCCTGGCGCTCGAGTTCGCGGCCCGCAACGCGACCCGCTACGGCGGCGTGGCCGGTCTCGCGGGCGGCCTGATCGGCGCCCCCGGCACGCCGCGGGACTATGCGGGCTCGCTGGAAGAGACACCGGTCTTCCTGGGTTGCGGCGACCGCGACCCGTTCGTCCCGCTCGAGCGGCTCGAGGAGACGGCGAGGGTGCTGGCCGGGCTCGAGGCGGACGTCACGAAGCGTGTCTATCCGGGGATGGGGCACATCGTGAACGAGGACGAGATCGAGCACCTTCGCCGGATGGTCTCCGCGCTCACGGCTGGCGATCCGGCAGGATCCTGAGAGGAGGAGCGATGGTGAAGACGTGCGAGCACTTCGCGCAGGCGCGACCGGTCGTCCCGAGCGCCGAGGGATGCGAAGACTGCCTGTCGACGGGCGATACCTGGGTGCACCTGAGGATGTGCCTCCTGTGTGGCCACGTCGGCTGCTGCGACTCGTCGAGGAACAGGCACGCCACCCGGCACTACCGTGATACGGGGCATCCGATCATTCGATCGTTCCAACCCGGGGAGGAATGGGGCTGGTGCTACGTGGACGAGCTCTATCTGCCTTCGGTGGAGGTGGCGTAGCCGCTCGTCAGACCCCGGCGAACCACGGATAGCCGCGATCCTCCCAGAACCCGCCCGGCCGGTCGGCCGTGAAGGTGACCCGGGTCAGATACTTGGTCAGCTTGTACCCGAGCTTGTGCGGGGCGTAGAGGCGCAGCGGCGCTCCGTGCTCCGGGGTCAGGAAGTGGTCGTTGAACCCGTAGGCGAGGATCGTCTCGGGATGGAGCGCCGATTTCATGTCCCAGCCGTTGAAGTAGCCGCGGTCGAACGAGTCGAACCGGACGAAGCGCGCCTCGGGAAGGACGCCCGCCCGTTCGGCGACCAGCCGGAACGGCGTCCCGGTCCACGTCGCGATCGCCGTCCACCCTTCCACACAATGGTGCTTGACCGTGTAGGTGAGGCGCTCCATGGCCTCGAGCTCGGGTCTCGAGAGGGACAACGGGCGTCGGACGAGGCCGCCCACTTCGAGCCGCCACGCCGACGGGTCCTCGAGGACGGGCGTCGTCCGGCTGATGTGGTAGTTGGGGAAGGAGACGCTCCGCTCGGAGTGAGGGTACTTGGGTGCCCGCCGGTCGTGGGAGAGGAGCCGTTCCCCGAGCCAGTCGTTCAGGCGGCTCACGCCCTGGAGGGCGGGCGCGAGCCGGTCCCCGCCGTCCCATCCGCAGGCGGTCGCGGCCAGCCCCAGCGACGCCGCCACCCCGCGGCCCAGGAACGAGCGCCGGCTCACCTCACGCATCATGTCCTCCGTACCTCCCGCGATACTCGCCGGTGATCATCGCCCTCAGGGAGGCCGGGTCGGCGAGGAAGACCAGCGCCACGTGGACGATCGAGAAGCCGACGAACAGCCAGACCGTCCAGAAGTGCCACCACCGGACGGCCTGGAAGCCGCCCAGCGCGGCCACCAGCCAGGCGAGCTGGACGGGCTTGTAGATCGCCACTCCCGACACGACCGCCAGGATCCCGAGCACGATCACGCCGCTGTAGGCCGCCTTCTGGAGGGCGTTGTGCTTCTCCTGGGGCGGGTGTTCGCGGTCGATCCGGAGGTAGTAGCGCGCCATCGCGAGGGCGGGCCGGACGTCGCGGGGCCGGAAGACGAGCTTCTTCCATTCACCGCTCCCGGCCATGTAGGCGAGATAGACGAGGCCGACCAGGACCAGCGGCCACATGAGGGCGAAGTGCCAGTTGATGCCGCCCGCCAGCCACCCGCCCAGCCGGCTCCATTCCGGGAAGCGGTAGTCTTGGAACAGGTTGGGCAGGAAGGGGCCGTCCCGCATGCCGAAGCGCGGGTACGCCCCGTAGATCTGGAGCCCGCTCGCGATCATCCCGAAGATCAGAACGAACGCCGCCCAGTGGGTGAACCGGACGATCCAGTGGTGGCGCGGAGGCGGCCGATTTGACATCGGACTCTCCGGTGACGAACCTCCCCGTTCCTGCTCCACGTGTACGGGAAGAGTAGGAGCCCGGTCGATGCCAGACAAGAGGAACGGGTTGATCGTGGCGGCTTTCGCGGGCAGCCTGCGGGCCGCGTCGTACAACCGCGCCCTTCTTCGGGCCGCGGTCGAGTCCGTGCCGAGCGGCATGACGATCGAGATCCTCGACATCTCGGGGATCCCCCTCTACGACGCCGACGTGGAGGAAGCGGGAGTCCCGGAGCCGGTCGCGGCGTTCAAGCGCGCGATCGGCGCAGCCGACGGGCTCCTGATCGCGACCCCCGAGTACAACCACGGGGTGGCCGGAATCACCAAGAACGCCGTCGATTGGGCGTCTCGCCCGCCACGCGGGTCCCCGCTGAGCGGCAAGCCCGTGGGGATCATGGGGGCGTCGCCCGGGATGACCGGGACCGCACGTGGTCAGAGCCAGCTCCGCCAGGCCTTCGAGTTCACGAACTCCTATTGCATGCCGCAGCCGGAGATCCTGGTGGCGCGGGCCGGCGAGAAGTTCGACGCCGACGGCCGGCTCACGGACGGACCCACCCGCGAGCACCTGGCGAGATATCTGGCGGCCTTCGCCGCCTGGATCGAGGTCTTCCGGGCGCCTCGTTCTTGACCTCCCGATCCCCTTCGGCGTAGTGTTTTCAGATGGAGTTGCCGGCCCGGCGCCGGCGGACTGCATTACACGCACGCGCCCAGGAGGTCGACATGCGGGGCTTCGCGTTCGTGCTCCTCTGGCTGCTCTTCCTTCCTGCACTTGCCGCCGCCCAGACGGGAATCGTCATCGGAACCGTGACCGACCAGGACGGCGAGGCGATCGTCGGTGCGCAGGTCCGGATCGTTGGCACGGATCTCGTGGCGGTGACAGGCCCGCAAGGCGAGTATGCCTTGCGCGGGGTTCCTGTCGGCACCCATACGATCTCAGTCGAAGCCTTGGGGCGAGTCGGCCAACTCGACGCGGTGACGGTCGTTGCGGAGACGACCGCGGTCCGCGACTACACGCTCATCACGGAGGTCATCGCAGTCGAGAGGGTCGAGGTGTTCATCGGGTCCCGCGCGGTTCACACCGCGGCTGACGAGCTCGCGGTTCCCGTCGACGTCTTCTCCACGGAGGACATCCAGACCCAAGGGACGCCCGAGACGAGCACGATCCTGGAAGAGCTCTCGCCATCGGTCAACTTCCCCCGTCAGAGCGTGACCGACGCCACCGACATCGTACGCCCCTTTACGCTCCGCGGGCTCTCACCGGACCATACCCTCGTCCTGGTGAACGGCAAGCGACGCCATCGGACAGCGCTGGTTCACATCTTCGGCGCAGGCATGGGAGCTGGCTCGAGCGGCGTGGACCTGAACGCCCTGCCCGCCAGCATGATCGAGCGGATCGAGGTGCTGCGTGACGGAGCCGCGGCGCAATACGGCTCGGACGCGATCGCCGGCGTCGTCAACATGGTCGTCAAGAGCGGCGTGTTTCCGCTCACGGTCGCCGCGACGACCGGCCGACACTTTCCGGGGGATTTCGACGAAGACGGGACGATCCGGGACGTCAGCGGCGGCGTCGGGCTGCCCCTCGGCGGAGGCTCGCTGAGCCTGTTCGCCGAGTGGCGCGACCGGAGCGCGACCAACCGGGCGGGGGCCGACCCCGAGGACCAGATCGTCGAGGGCGATGCCGACGTGGTCGACGACGAAGGGAACGTCATCGAGAAACGGAACCCCGTCCCCCAGCCCAACCACCACTGGGGGGACGGGAATCAGGAGGACATTCTCACGTTCGCCGATCTCGAGGTGCCGCTCGCCGCGGGCGACCGCGCCGAGCTGTACGCGTTCGGCGGCTACAGCTTCCGGGAGGGGGATGGCCAGGGCTTCCGCCGCCAGGGGATCAGCGACCGTAACTGGCCCGAGATCTACCCGCTGGGTTTCCTTCCGACGTTCGATGCGGACGTTGCCGATGCCTCGGCTGCGGGCGGGATCCGCGGCCAGGCCGGCCAATGGAGCTGGGACGCGAGCGCGTCGTGGGG
>DATEDS010000098.1:0-2712 GCA_035281565.1 Gemmatimonadota bacterium | reverse complement strand
GGAGCGCGAGCGGCGATCTCCCGTAGCGCTCGACGCACTCCTCGACCTCCCGGCGCTGCTCGGCCACGTGCATGTGGAAGACGAGCCCCCGCCGCGTGGCTTCCTGGTGGAGCCGGACGATCTCCTCGAGCGGCACGGCGCGAACGCTGTGGGCCGCGATCCCGAGGGACTGGGTGGACGGATCGAGTTCCTGTTGCAACCGATCCAGGCTCTCCAGGAAGGCGGCGCCCGAGGTGGCGAACCGCCGCTGCGCGGCCTCGAGCGGCCGGCCGATCCCCTCCGTCTCGTAGCAGGTCGAGAGGAGGGCGATCCGGATCCCGGCCTCCGCGGCCGCATCCAGGACGAGCCGGTCGAAGGCATGGTCCGGGCCGTCCGGGGAATGATGCAGGTAGTGGAACTCGCCGACCGCGGTGATCCCCGCGTCCAGCATCTCGCGGAACGTCTGCGCGCAGACCCGGCGGAACCGCTCCCCGTCCAGAGACTCGACCAGACCGTACATGGCCTCGCGCCAGGTCCAGAAGCTTCCCGCACCATGGGGGAACCGTTCGCCCCGTCCGCGGAGACCCCGCTGGAAGGCGTGGGAATGGGCGCTGACCAGGCCCGGGAGGAGGGCGCGGCGCTCGAGGCGGCGGTCGGCTGGCCGGCCGAGCCGCCCCACGGCCTTGATCCGTCCCTCCGAGCCGATCGCGACCTGGACCCCGGCCTCGAAACGCTCGCCCGTCCAGGTGAGATCGGCCTCGACGACCCCGCTCATCCGGTCGCCCCGCACCAGCGCGCGATCTGCCGGTCGAGGACCTCCCCCGCCCGTGCCAGCTCCGCCGCGCCGATCCACTCCTCGGGTCGATGGGCGACCTCGATCGAGCCGGGCCCGAAGATCACGCAGTCGTGGCCGAGCCGTTCCAGCCAGCCGGCGTCGGTGGCGAACGCGACGCCCCGGTCGGTCGAGTCGTCGGCCTCGGCCTGGAGGACGCGGAAGAGGTCCGAGTCGGGCGAGGACTCCATGGGCGGGCTCAGACCGACCGTCTCGAGCTCCCAGCCCGCATCGCCGATCGCCTCCCGGAGCGTCGTCTCGACGCGGGCCGTCATCCCGGCAGGGTCGGCTCCGGGGAGGAGGCGGAGGCCGAGGAGGACTTCGCAGCGGTCGGGGACGACGTTGGCGGCGGTCCCCCCGACCACCCGGCCGACGTTGAGCGAGGAGAAGGGGGCCTCCGGGAAGCGGTCGGCGACCCGCGAGCTTTGCCCACGGAGCCGCCGGTCCAGCCCAGCGAGCGCGACGATCGCCCGCGCGGCGGGCTCGACCGCGCTCCGTCCCCCATCGGGGTAGGCGCTGTGGGCCGATACGCCGGTCGTGACCAGCCGGAGCCGGAGGTGCCCCTTGTGGAGACGGACCGGTCGCAGACCGGTCGGCTCGCCGACGATCGTCCGCGACGGCAGCGGGATCGAGCCCCCGCCCGCCTCCGCGTACGCGCGCGCACCCAGCGTGCCGATCTCTTCGTCGTAGGTCACCAGGAGCGCCAGCGGGCGCCGTAACCGATCGCCGTGCGCGGCCGCCAGCCGGTTGACGGCCAGGGCCAGGAACCCCTTCATGTCGCAGGCCCCGCGGGCGATCAGCCGGTCGCCGGCTCGCCTCAGCGTGAACGGGTCCTCCTCCCAGCCGGCCTCGTTGGCGGGGACGACATCCCCGTGGCCACAGAGGAGAAGCCCATCCCGGCGGTCGTCCGATTCCGGGCCGAGCGCCAGGATCAGGTTGGCCTTGTCACCCTGCCGGGAAGCCAGCCGTTCGCACCGGATCCCAGGACGGTCGAGGTACTCCTCCAGGAAATCGAGGAACGGGAGATTGGTTTCGCCGCTCGTCGTGTCGAAGGCGACCAGCCGCGAGAGCAGCTCGACGTCGTCCAGGCGGGCGCCGGACAGGATCTCGGCCCGCCGAGGTCAGACGGTGGCGCGGCGGAGGCGGCCCTTGAGCCGATGGATCCGTCGCCGGACCCGCTTCACCTCGGCATGGTCGTGCGCCTCCAGTGCCGCGTCCCGCCGGGCTCTCAGCTCCCGGATCTCGGCCTTGATCCTCGGCTTGTCGATCCCCACCACCTCGTGGTGCACGTGGGTCTCGATCCCCAGGACCTGGCAGAGGAGCGGCAGGAGCTGCTCCTTGTGCATCTGCGTGTGGCCCTGGAGGCGGTCGTCCTCGATCCCGGCCGCGATGTCACGCAGCTCGCCGACCGTCTTTTTGTGCAGCTCCTCGTAGGTGTACGCCATCGGCAGCGCCTCCGTGCTTGAAGTCTGGAGATCGTTGGACGGCGAATATATCGCCGGGTGGCCGGCACGTCGTCCGCGGCCGACCCAGGCCGACCGGCTCGCCACCACGGCCGAGGAAGCCGTCGAGCCGCTCGATGGCGAGTTGCGTGCCGATAAGTTAATGGGCGATGATCGCGGACGTTGTGCTGACGGAGTGGGAAGGATCCCCGGCCTACGGCGTTCGGCGGTCGGGTGTTTTCGTGGTGCGAGAGGCGGGGACAGAACGTGAATCTTGCTCTCCCGGCCCAGGCTAAAAGTGCACTGCTGGATTAACCGTTGCGCGACAATGGATTGTGCGAGTGCGGCCCGTGATTGCATGCAGGCGCGGAACCCTAGAACCCCATACGGCGCTTCCCCCAGGGCAGGCCGTCGGGGCCGGGTGCCATGCTAGTCGATCGCCGTTCCTTGATTGTGGAC
>DATEDS010000097.1:0-4476 GCA_035281565.1 Gemmatimonadota bacterium | reverse complement strand
GGCGATCGCCTGCATCCAGGCCGCCGCCCGTTCGGCCTCCGGCCGATGACGAGACCACGCGCGCGCCACCCATCCGGCGCCACGAGCACTTCGCACGACTACCGGATCCCGAGGAGGGTCTGAATGGCGGAAGCTCTGGGGATGATCGAGACGCGCGGGCTGGTGGCCCTGATCGAGGCGGCCGACGCGATGGTCAAGGCGGCGCGCGTCACGCTGGTCGGCTACGAGAAGATCGGCGCCGGCTACGTGACCGCGCTCGTGCGCGGCGACGTGGCGGCTTGTCAGGCCGCCGTGGACGCCGGCGCGGCCGCGGCCAAGAAGGTGGGGGAGGTCGTGTCGGTCCACGTCATCCCGCGCCCGCACGGAGACCTGGACGGGCATTTCCCGATCGTTCCAAAGGAGTAAGACCGCCCGGTGGCGCTGAGCGAGGTCGAGATCCGGGCGCTGGTCGACCGGATCACCGACGAGCTGGACCGCCAGCGCCGGGCACCCGAGCCCGAGCCCCAACACCCCGCGCCTCGATCTCCGGCGCCCGGGCGCGCCGCTGCCGGCGCGAGCCTCGGCATATTCGGGACCGTCGACGAAGCGGTCGCCGCCGCCCGTGAGGCCCGGGCCGGGATCCGGACCCTCGAGCAGCGCGACCGGATCATCGCCCGCCAGCGGGAGAAGCTCGCGACGCACGCCGCCGAGCTGGCCGAGGCGGCGGTCGTCGAGACCGGGCTCGGCAACGTCCGCGACAAGACGCTCAAGAACAGACTCTGTATCGAGCGGACACCGGGGACCGAGGACCTCCATCCCGAGATCCTCTCGGGGGACCACGGGCTGACCCTGACCGAGCTGGCCCCGTGGGGGGTCATCGGCGCGGTCACGCCGTCCACCAATCCGGCGGCCACGATCATCAACAACGGAATCTCGATGCTGGCCGCCGGGAACACGGTGGTCTTCGGCGCCCACCCCCTCGCGAAGGGCGTCACCAACCGGGCCATACACCTCATGAACGAAGCGGCCGTCGAGGCGGGCGGGCCGCCGAACCTCCTGACCGGCGTGACCGAGCCGACCATCGAGAGCGCCCAGGAGATCTTCCATCACGAGGGAGTCGATCTCCTGGTCGTGACCGGGGGCGGTGGAGTCGTCCGGGCAGCCCAGGAGTCGGACAAGCGGGTGATCGCGGCCGGGCCCGGGAATCCGCCCGTCGTGGTCGACCGCTCGGCGGACCTCGGCCGGGCGGCCCGCGACATCGTGACCGGCGCGTCGTTCGACAACAACATCGTCTGCACGTGCGAAAAGGAGATCCTGGCCGAGGCGGCGATCGCCGACGAGCTGCTCGAGGAGCTCCAGCGACAGGGCGCCGTACTCCTGGCCTCTGACGAGGCGGAGGCCCTGGCCCGTGCGATCCTGCTCGACTACCCCGGTCCCCATCCACGCATGAACAAGGAGTTCGTGGGGAAGGACGCTTCCGTCCTGGCGGGGCTGATCGGCAAGCGGGTGCCGGAGACGACCCGGCTCCTCGTGGCCGAGACCGACAAGGGGCACCCGTTCGCGGTCCTCGAATGCCTGACCCCGGTGATTCCGCTGATCCGCTGCCCGGACGTCGACACCGCCATCGACTGGGCGATCGAGCTCGAGCACGGCTTCAAGCACACCGCGGTCATGCACTCGAAGATCCTGGACCACCTCCACCGGATGGCGGTCGAGATCAACTGCTCGATCTTCGTCAAGAACGGCCCCAACCTGGCCGGGCTCGGCTTCGGAGGGGAAGGACCGACCGCGATGACGATCTCGACCCCGACCGGAGAGGGGCCGACCAGCGCACGGACGTTCGTCAGGCGGCGGCGGTGCGTGCTGGTCGACTACTTCCGGATCGTGTGATTTCCGGCGCGTGAACTGAGAGCCGATCCGCAGGCGCTCAACCGCCGGCGACCACCTCCTCGGCCAGCCGGGCGATCTCCAAGGTCCCCATGACCACCGCCTCCGGCTCGAAGAGCCGCCGGACCGCCTCGCGATGGACCTGGATCTTGTAGCGGGAGATGGCCAGCCCGCCTAATGCGCGCACCGGGGGGCCGTCCCGCGCCGGATCGTCGATCGGGTCCCCATCCTCCTCACCCGAGAGCCCCTCGATCCCCGGGGGCTCGGCCCCGCTCACGTCCACGAGGAGCATCAAGGAAGGGAACCGACTCCACACCCGCCGGGGCACCAGCGTCAGCTCCGGGGGGCCGGCGCTCACCAGAAGCCGCTGCCCGTCCAGAACCTCGTCCAGCGGCTCGCCCGCCTTCCAGACGACGATCTTGACCGGGCGGGCGAAGGTTCCTTCGATGAACTCGCCCCGATCGGCCGCTTCCTCGTCGTCGAAGACCGTCAACGTCACGTCGGCGCCGGCCCGGGAAAGAAGCCCCGCCACGCGGGCGCCGGCCGGACCGCCGGCCACCACGAGGACGGGGAGCCCCTGGAGGGCGACCAGCCGCCCGATCCGGGCTACGGCCGCCCCGGCCACCGCGTTGCCCCCTTTGCACTCCGAGAGGACCGAGACCCGGTACGCCCCGAAGAAGGCGCGCTTGGCCTGGCGCACCATCTCGGCGATCACCCGGTCGTTGGTGCCGGTGACGAGGAGAGCGGTCCGGTGGAGCTCCGCCAGGGGCCGCGAGTAGAGGGCACCCGAGACCAGGACCGGAACGTCCTGCGGGTCCACGTCGCCGTAGGCCAGGATCTGATCCGCGCCGCCGTCCAGCGACATGATCCGGTCGAAGACGCGCGGGTGCGGGTTGTGGTCGATGTGGATCAGGATGCGGGGTGGGGCCGGCACCCCGCCAAGCTAGAGCCCGGGCGGCTCTCCGGCATGGAGAGGACCGAACGGTCAGCCGGGGAACGGGCTCGCGAAGACGTCGGGTTTGACGATGGAGCCTGCCTGGCCACGAGGCCGAGAACGGTTGGGCAAGAATCGGGCGCGGGATCAGCCGACTCCACCCGTCCGGCGTATTTTCGCGCGCCATGAACGCTACCCTCGTCGCCATCCTGGCCTACGTCATCGCCCAGCTCGGGATCGGCTGGTGGGTGTCGCGGCGGATCCGGACCGAGGACGACTACCTGGTCGCCGGCCGAAGCCTGGGCTACGGCCTCGCCATCTTCACGGTCTTCGCCACGTGGTTCGGCGCCGAGACCTGCGTCAGCGCGGCCGGCGCGATCTACGAATCCGGGCTGTCGGGCGGCTCGGCGGATCCGTTCGGCTACGCGGCATGTCTGTTCCTCATGGGCCTGGTGTTCGCGGTCCCGCTCTGGAAGCGCCGGCTCACCACGTTGGGGGATCTCTTCCGCCAGCGCTTCTCGCCGGCCGTGGAGCGGCTGGCCGTCCTCCTCATCGTGCCGACGTCCCTCTTCTGGGCGGCGGCCCAGATCCGTGCCTTCGGTCAGGTCATCGCGGCGTCTTCGGGGCTCGAGGTCGAGCTCACCATCGTCGCGGCCGCGCTGGTCGTCATCGTCTACACGGTCGCCGGCGGGCTCCTCGCCGACGCCGTCACGGACCTGGTGCAGGGAATCGCGCTGATCCTGGGGCTCGCCGTCCTGTTCGTCGTGGTCATGGTGAACGGAGGCGCCGAGGCGGCGACCCGGGTCGAACCCGAGCGGCTCCAGATCCTGGGCGGTGGCTCGGTGCCCTGGTACGAGGTCGCGGAGGCGTGGGCGATCCCGGTCTTCGGCTCGGTCGTCGCGGCCGAGCTCGTGGCCCGTGCCCTGGCCACCCGCACGCCGACCATCGCGCGGAACTCCTTCCTGGCCGGAGGCGCCGCCTACTTCGCGCTTGGCCTCATCCCGGTCACGCTCGGCCTGGTCGGCGCGCAGATCCTGCCGGGGCTCGAGGACCCGGAGCAGATTCTGCCCCGGCTGGCTCAGATCCACCTGCCGGGCATGCTGTACGTCCTGTTCGCCGGTGCGCTCGTCTCGGCCATCCTCTCGACCGTGGACAGCACCCTCCTCACCGCGTCGTCCCTCGTCTCGCACAACATCATCCTGCCGGTCAGGCCCGGGCTCAGCGAGGCGTGGAAGCTGCGGAGCGCGCGGATCGGCGTCGCCGCGTTCGGCGTTCTGGCGTGCGCGATGGCGCTGACGGCGGAAGCCGTCTACACGCTGGTCGAGCAGTCTTCGGCCTTCGGCAGCGCGGGGATCGTGGTGATCGTGACGTTCGGCCTCTTCACGCGGTTCGGCGGGCCGGCGAGCGCGTTGGCGGCGCTCGTGGCGGGGGTGGGGATCTGGGTCCTCGGGAGCTACGTGATGGACCTCTCGTGGGCCTACCTGGCCGCGCTCGCGGGCGCGGTGGGGTCATATGTCCTCACCGCGCTCTTCGTTGGGGAGGAACGCGTCACGCGACCGGAAGATCCAGCGCCAGGAACGCCTGGACGACCCGTGGGTCGAAATGGGAGCCGGCGCCGTCCCTGATCATCTCCCGCACCTTCTCCTCAGGGAGCGCCTTTCGATAGGGGCGGTCGG
>DATEDS010000096.1:0-4876 GCA_035281565.1 Gemmatimonadota bacterium | reverse complement strand
TTGGCACGACCAGGATCGAACCCCACAAACGTCATGAGGGACGTGCCCAATGAACCCGCGATGATCGAGATCAGGAATCTGGATCGGCCCGACGAGGTCCAGCCGCTCGAGAAGGGCCGGCTCGAGCTGTGCACGGCGGGCGGCCTGACCGTCGGGCGGGCCACCTACGAGCCGGGCTGGAAGTGGTCCGAGCACGTGGGGGCGGCAACCGGCGACGCCTGGTGCGAGGTCGAGCACGTCGTGCTCGTCCTTCAGGGCCGGATGGTGGTGGCGATGCGGGACGGCGAGCGGGTCGAGATCGGGCCCAACGACCTGTGCCACATCCCGCCCGGGCACGACGCATGGGTGGTCGGCGACCAGCCGTACGTCTCCCTCCACTTCGCGGGGATGGACGAGTACGCGCGCAATACCCGGGCCTGATGTCCGGGGCTCGTCGGCCACCTGGAACGCAACCACTCAGCGAGGAGCGAACGCCCCATGCCCAAGCGAGCCATCGAGACCGACCGCGCCCCACAGCCGGCCGGTGCCTACAGCCAGGGGATCGAATCGGGAGAGCTGATCTTCACCGCCGGGCAGATCGGCAAGGACCCGGCGACCGGCGAGATCCCGGGCTCGATCGAGGCCCAGACGACCCGCGCGATCGAGAACGTCCAGGCCGTCCTGGAGGCCGCGGGGAGCGGCCTCGACCGCGTCGTCAAGACGACCGTCTTCCTGAGCGACATGGACGACTTCGCCGCTTACAACACCGTCTACGCCGAGTTCCTGCCCGAGCCGCGCCCGGCGCGGAGCACGATCGGCGCCCATTTGCCGGACGGGATCCTGATCGAGATCGAAGCCATCGCGACCCGGAGGTGACGACATGGAAAAGGTGAACCTGGCAGAGAAGCTCTCGGCGTTCGACGAGCTCTGGAGCCCGAAGGTCGTGGCCGACCTGAACGGCCAGCAGGTCAAGCTGGTCAAGGTGAAAGGGGAGTTCGTGTGGCACCATCACGACGACGAGGACGAGCTCTTCCTGATCCTCAAAGGTCGCCTCAGGATGGAGCTCCGGGACGGGGACGTGTGGCTCGAGGCAGGGGAGTTCCTGGTCGTGCCGCGTGGCGTCGAGCACCGTCCCGTGGCCGAGGAGGAGGTCCACCTCCTCCTCTTCGAGCCGGTCTCGACGCTGAACACGGGGAACTTGAGGAACGAACGGACGATCGAAGAGCCGGCGCGGATCTGAGCCAGGGAGAAATCAGCGGTACCGGGGCACGGTCGCGGGGACGGGCTTGTCGATCCGCGGTCGAGCGCTCGTGTTCGCCAACGCCCATACGCTCGCGAAGATCGTACGTGCGACCACTTCGATCTTCTTCGGGTCCAGATAGCGCGCTTCGTCCGCCGGCAGGTGGTAGCGATCGTGCAGACCGGTGAAGAAGCCGATCGTCAGGATTCCCCGCTCCAGGAAGGGTCCCGCGTCCGTACGTGGATACAAGGCTTCGTGATCGGGCTTGTCGCGGGCGCGATTGAACTCCAGGTCCAGGTACTCGCGGTTCACGCGCTCGATCAGCGAATCGACCTCGGCACTCAATACCCCCGGCCCCGTCAGATAGACCTCGTTCGGCCCGGTCACCTCCATGTCCACCGAATCCACGGAGCCGGGAACGCGGTTGGCGCCGATCATATCGATGTTGACGTGCGCCACGATGGAGTCGAGCGGCACGGGCGGCTCGTGGACGAAGTGTCGCGTCCCCCATAGCCCCCGCTCCTCCCCGCTGTCCCAGATGAAGACGATCGAGCGTCGTGGCCGCGGCGCTTGCTTCATCTGCTCGGCCATGGCCAGGTTGGCCACGCTCCCCGAGGCGTTGTCGTCGGCCGCGTTGTAGATGCTGTCCCCGTCCACGGGGTCGAGGCCGACGGCGCCGTCCAGGTGGGACGCGATCGTGACGACTTCCCCTTGGAGGGCCTCGTCGCTCCCCTCGAGAAGCGCGACCACGTTGTAGGGCCGGTGGAGCACGTCGGTCGCCACCGGGAGGTTGATTGTGACCGCCTTCTCCAGCTCGAACGAGGCCGGGTAGTCGGCGGAATCCCCGCGCGCGATCACCTCCGCGCCCGAAAGCCCCTCCCCCGCCATCAGCGCCTCCGTCGCTCGAGGGCTCAGATGGATCGACGTGACGGGGATCGCGGCGTAAGCGGATGGCACGCTCGGCTCGAGCTCCATCCTCCGGGGCAGCCTCCGCAGACGTTCCCACTGCTCCGGGGTTTCGGTCGGCGCGATGAACAGCACCGCGGCCGCGCCACGGCGCTCGGCCTCGACGAAAGCGGAATGGGCGTCCACGCTGATCCGGCCGATCCGCCGGATCTCGACCCCCTTCGGTTGCGCCAGGGGGCCGTGCGCGAGGACGAGCTTGCTGCGCACGTCGAGACCGGAATAGGGGTCGATCCCCTCCTTCGGGACGGTCCAGCCGTGGCCGACGTAGACGGCGCGCAGCGTATCCGAGAGCGGGCCGGCGAAGGAGCGCAGGACGAAGTCCTCGCCGTAGCCGAACCTCTGCCCATCGATCTCGAGGTAGGCGGAAGTCGTGTCCACCCACTGCTCGCGCAAGTCGTAGTGCTGGTAGTAGGTGCCGTCGTCGCCGAGAGGCGTGAGGCCGGCTCGCTCCAGCCGGTCTGCGATGTACGCCGCTGCGCGGTCGAAGCCCTCCGAGGGCGTCTGGCGCCCCAGCAAGGCATCGGACGACAGGAACTCGAGATCGCGGGCGAGCAGCTCGGCCATGATCCCGTCCGCCGCGGCCTTCACCTCGGCAGGCAGGAGGCTCTCCTGCGCGCCCGCCGCGGAACCGAGCGGAAAGGTCGTTACGAAGAGGAGCGTGAATGCCGCGACGTGCTTTCCCACCGCATCCGTCCCTATTCCCTCGCCGCTCCCTCCCTCTGAGGCGCAGGTCCGGAACCGATCCAGATGCATCGGAAGACACAGATCCGTCCTGCGAAGACCTCGTCCTCAGGATCGGGACAGGCACCTTCCTCCTCGAGGAAGCAGACCTCATCTCCCCTGATCTCGTAGCCAGGACACGAAGGGCAACTATCGTCCCCGCCTCCGCCATCATCATCCCGGGCTGCTGTCCCCGTCGCCGGCCCCCGGATCGAATCGGTGGTGATCCGGATGTCGGATCGCCCCGTCCGGGCCCGCCACTCCCCGACGTCCTCGACCAGGGTTTCGAACTCCGCTCGGAGCTCGGGGCGCGGGCCGTCGGTCAGTCCTTCGCGCAGGCCCCGCGCACGCTCCACCAGACCCGCGAGCTCCTCGTCCGCCTCACCCTGTGACGGGGAGGGCCGCTCCGAGCAACCGAGGCCGAAGCCCACGACCGCCGCGCACAGAAGCCCCGTCCACCCACGGCCACGCATGAGATCCTCCGATTTTGAGAGGTTGGAACGTTGCCAAATACCTAAGGACCTCGGCGTCTTTTGGCCAGCGGAAACGCGCACGATACGAGGCCTGTCCTGCCGGTGACCCCTACCCTTCGATCACCCCGCACGCGATCGGGTCGCCAGAGCCTCCCGACGGCTGGGTCCGGTAGTCGTCCGGGTTCGGATGGACGACGAGCGCCGCGCCGTCGGCGTCGAGGAGCGCATTCGGGCCCTCCCGCAGGGTGACCAGCGAGTCGGCGCCGTCCACGATCGCGGACCCGTCCTGCAGAACGACCAGGTTCCGGAGGTCACCGGCGTGCGGGCCTTCGGGGTTGTGGAAGCCGTGCTGCCGTCCCTCGGGCGCGAAGTGGCGCCCCGCCGACTCGAAGGTCGGGGGCTCGCAGCTCCCCGTCTCATGGATGTGGAACCCGTGCTCGCCGGGCGAGAAACCGGTCAACGTGCCGGAGAGGAGGACCCCGAAGTCGGCGTCGCGGAGAAGAACCACGCCGTGGGAGTTCCCCTCGGCGTCCCGGATCTCGGCCCGGGCATCTTCACCCCCGGGCATCGAGGTTCCCGGCTCCATGGCCTCGGTGTCGGCGGTCATCTCGGTCAGGGGTTCGTCCGGCTCGCCCTGCTGTCCGCACGCCGCAAGGACGAGGGAGCAGCCAAGGAGCAGCATGGCTGGTTTCATGAGGTTCGGCTCCTTTCCGGGTTCTGGTCTGGACCCGAAGGATACTCGAACAGCGACGCTCATGCAGAATCGGTCAGGAACCCGCGTACGGCAGACCGCCAGATCGCTCAGATCGGCTGACGCGCTCACATCGGGTGGCCTGATGAGGAAAAACACGACGGCGAACGGGGAAGTTGACCACCGCAAGCGACTCGCAACATATTCGTTGCATGGCCCTCCAAAGTCCGACCCCCGCAATGGTTCGCGAGACCGCGGAGCGCGTGCAGGAGGTGGCCAGCCGCGTGGCAAGTGCGTGGCCACTCTACCTTGCTGCTCGCCGTGGCTTTGCCTCCGACGCCGAGCTGGCCCGCTTCCTGGGGGTGCACCGCAGCCAGGTTGCCCGCTGGAAGGCGGGCACTCCTGCCGATCCCGAGAACGAGGAGCGGCTGCGGAACCTGGGCACGGTCGTCGACGGTCTGACGGGGTACCTGGACACCGCCACCATCCCCGACTGGCTGGTCGGAGTCAACCCGCACCTGGGTCACCGCCGGCCGATCGATGTTGCGCTATCGGGGCGGGTGACCGAGGTGCTGGCCGCGATCGAGGCCGAGAAGCGAGGCGCCTTCGCCTGACGTCGGGGCGACCGCCTGGCGGGTTTTCCCCTGGGATCCTGGCGCTCCCGCCGGCGGGAGATTCTCCCCCTCCTTCATCCCCGAGCCTGGGAGCACAGGCCGCTTCGACCTTCCCGAGACCACCGTCCTCTATCTGGCCGAAACCCCGGAGCACGCGATCGCCGAGAAGATCGCCCGCTTCCGGGGTCAGCGG
>DATEDS010000095.1:0-5322 GCA_035281565.1 Gemmatimonadota bacterium | reverse complement strand
CGGGAAGTCTTCGCCCAGGCGACGATCGAGGGGGCCCGGGCGCTCGGTCTGGGAGACCGGATCGGCTCGATCGAAAAGGGCAAGGAGGCCGACCTCGTCATCGTCGACCTCGACCGCCCGCATCTCGTCCCCCTCCACGATGTCTACGCTCATCTCGTCTACGCTGTCGGGCGGGACGACGTACGGACGGTCCTGATCCAAGGCCGAATCGTCATGCAGGATCGTCGCCTGACGACGATCGACGAGCAAGCGGCGATGGAGGAGGTCGCCGAGCTCGCCGCCCGGCTTCGCCGGAGCGGTCCGCAGCTGGTCTAGGAACTCCTCGAGGGACTTTCACCCTCACTCATCGGACGGTTTCCATCCTTCCGCCTCATACACGATCCTTCCCCCCACCATGGTCATGACCGGCCGCACCTCCTCCAGCCGCCCGGCCTCGACTTGGAACGGGTCCTCCGACAGGACGACCAGGTCGGCGAGCTGACCAGGCATGAGCCGTCCCTTCTCCGCTTCGGCGAACTCGGCGTAGGCCGAGCCCGCCGTGTAGGCGCGGAGGGCCTCCTCCACCGTGATCTTCTCCTCGGGCACCCATCCTTCCGGATGCTCACCGTCCAGCGTCCGCCGCGTGACGGCGGCGTAGACGGTCCGCATGGGATCGAGCGGCGCGACCGGCCAGTCGGTGCCCAAGGCGAGCGGCACGCCGGTATCCAGGAAGGTCCGGAACGCGTACGTCGTCTTCGCCCGCACAGGCCCGATCTTCCGCTCGGCCCACCGTCCGTCGTCGATCGCGTGGAAGGGCTGGACGCTCGCGATCACGCCCATTTCCGCCATCCGCGCGAAGTCCTTCGCCGCCATGTGCTGGGCGTGCTCGATCCGGAAGCGTCGGTCCCAGCCCGGGTTCTCCGCCCGAATCCGCTCGAACTGATCCAGGACCAGCGAGATCGCGGCGTCGCCGATCGCGTGGATCGAGAGCTGGAGCCCGGCCCGGTCGGCGCCCGCGGCGAGCGCCAGGAAGGTGTCCGGGGGCTGCATGACCGCATCCAGGAGACCGCGGTTCTCGGGATTGTCGGCGTAGGGCTCGAACATGTAGGCGGTCGACGAGCCCAGGGCCCCGTCGGCGAAGGCCTTCAGGCTTCCACGCCGGACCCAGGAGTCGCCGCTCCCGGCCCGAATGCCCCGGTCGGCCTCCTCGGCCCAGTCGCCGAGCCATGTCCGGCAGTAGACGCGCACGGTCAACCGGCCCTCGCGGGCGTACTCCTCGAGGAGCTCGATCCCGACCGGTCCCGGGTCGTAGCACATGTCCTGGATGCTGGTCACGCCGACCTGGGCGGCGTGGGCCAGCGCGGCGTCCAGCGCCTCCCGGTACTCTTCCTCGGTGATCTCCGGGATTGCCGCACGGACGAGCCCGCTGGCGTCACGGATGATCCCGGTCGGCTCACCGGTCGTCGGATCGCGATCGATCCGACCCCCCGGGGGGTCGGGCGTCGACGCGGTGATCCCCGCCGCTTCGAGGGCCAGCGTGTTGGCGAGCCCGATGTGGCCGTCGGGACGCCGGATCCAGACCGGGTTCCGCGGCGTTACCGGGTCGATGAGCCAACGGCTGGGAAGCGGATGCCCCGGCCACCGCTCGTGGTCCCAGGCGGCCGACAGGTCGACCCAGCGTCCGGGCGGGAGCCCGTCCGCGTACGCCTCGAGCCGGCGGACGAACTCCTCCGGGGTGTCGCTCGTCAGGAGGTCCGGCGCAAGGAGCGCAAAGCCGCCGTCGAAGAAGTGGGTGTGGGCGTCGTTGAAACCGGGGACCACCCGGCGTCCGCCGAGGTCGATCCGGCGCACCGCCACGTCCTGGGGATACTCGCGCGTGTCCACGCCCTGGAGAAGCCGCGAGATCCGGCCGTCCGTGATCACGAGCCCGCGCGCTTCCGGGGTCGTGGCGTCGCCGGTCCAGACCCGGCCGTTCTCGAGGACGACGATGGTGGCGCCTCCTTGCTGGCCCATCACCGATGCCGCCGCTGCAGGGATCACGGCCGTCACGAGCGCCGCCAGCGCCCCCGCCCGGCCCCGCTTCACGCCCCCGAGACCTCCATGACGACGGCCAGCCGCGCCGCGACCGCCTCGAGGAACGTGCGGTCGCGCTCATCGAAGGCGTCCAGCCAGTCGGAATCGATGTCGATCTCGCCGATCACGCCGCCCGCCCCGTGGATCGGGACCACGATCTCGGAGCGTGTCGAGGGGAAACAGGCGATGAACTCGGCACGCCGGGACACGTCGGGGACGACCTCGGTCTCGCCCGTCTCGGCGGCCAGCCCGCAGATTCCCTCGCCCACGGCGATCCGCTTGTGCTCGGTCTCCTCGGGCCCGGCCCAGGCCGACAGCACGAGCTCGTCCCCCTCGACGACGTAGATCCCCACCCACGAGTAATGATCGAAGCCGTCGTAAAGCGCCTGGCAGACCAGCTCCTGCGCGTCGATCTCGTTGCCGGCGGTCTTGAGCGTCGCCTTCAGCCCGCTCAGGGCCTCCTCGTACGCCTTGCCTTCGACCTCGGGACGGCCATTCGTGTCCTTCAACGGGCGCTCCTTTCGGTGTCGGTCGGCAGGTCCGGCAGCGCGCTCCGGACCTCGGCCCGGACGCGCTCGATCAGCTCGTCCAGGTGATCCTTGCTCCAGCCGGCGACGGAAACCGGTGGGCGGATGCTCACGTGGATCGCCCCCGGCAGGATCCACCATGTCCCCTTGGGCATCAGCCGTTCGCTGCCCGAGATCCCGACCGGGAGGATCGGGAGCCCGGTGTCGATCGCGAGGTGGAAGCCGCCCTTCTTGAAGGGAAGGAGTCTCCGGTCCCGGCTCCGCGTCCCCTCGGGCATGACGACGAAGGAAACCCCGGCCGCGCTCTCTTCGGCCGCGCGCTCGAGCGCTTCCACGGCTCGTGCCCGGTTCTGCCGGTCGATCGCGATGTGGCGGCTCGCCCCGAACGCCCAACCGAACACCGGAACACGCGTCAGCTCGTTCTTCCCGACCCAGCGCAGGTCCCGGTCGCGACCGAGAAGATAGTGGAGGGCCGGGATGTCGTACATGCTGCGGTGGTTGGCCATGACGATGTAGGAGCTCCCCTTCCGGACCTGCTCCGCGCCGTCGACCGACAGCTTGACGTTCGAGCCCCGCAGGATGAACCACACCCAGAACCGCTCGATCCCGCGGACGAACGCGCCTTCGGGCGAGAACGGTGCGGCCGGGAGATAGAGCGCCGTACAGACCAGGGTGAGCAGGGAGAGGAGCGCCCAGCAACCGGCCGTGCGAACCGTCGCCCACGCCCACCAGAGCGCCGACCGGTCGCCGGTCGGATCGGTCACGGAATCCGGGCCCGCAGGCTCAGTCGCTCGGCCCACTCCTCGAAGGAACGCGCGATCCGGTGCCGGGGATGGGCGACCAGGAATGGCTCGCCGTCGCGCACGGCCCGTCGGACCCGACGATCCTCCGGGATCACCCCGAGGGTCCGGCACGCCAGCCCCAGATGCGTCTCGACCACCGACCTGAAGCGGTCCAGATACGCGGCCTCCCGGCGGCCGCGGGCCCGGTTGAGGACGAGGAGCGGCGTGTCGTCGCGCAGGATGCCGTCCAGCTCGGACCGGAGCGCGGGGAACTCCTCCGCCAGCGCGCCCGCCATGGTGGTCACCGAGCGGTCGGTGCGGCGCACTTCCGGCGACGGCTCCTCGCGGTACCACCCGAGGATGAAGGCGACGATTTCGGGACGATCCCGGAATTCGGTCAGGAGACGGCGCAGGAGATAGTTCTTGAGGAAGCCGTAGGCGTTGCTGAAGGCGGTCTCCTCGGGATTCAGGACGACCAGCTTGATGTCGCCGAGGAAGAAGAAGTCGAGCGTGGCCGGGGCGCTTCCCGCGGGGAGGTCGAGCACCACCCACCGCGCGTCCAGACCCACGAGGGCCCGGACCAGGTCCAGTTTGCGGTCCCGGATCGGGTCCACCGCCGTCACCATGTCGAAGGTGCCGGCGACGTACCTGAGCCGCGGGACCCGGGTCGGCTGGGCGATGGCGTCGAGGTCCCGGGCACGACCGTCCAGGAAGTCCCCCAGCTCGGCCCGGGGAAGCGGCTCGCCCAGCAGGAGGTTCAGGTTGGAGCCGCCGAAGTCCAGATCCACGGCCACGACCCGTTCCGCGACGGCCTCGCGGCGGGCCAGGGCCAGGGCCAGGTTGGCGGCGACGAACGATTTGCCGACCCCGCCCTTCCCCCCGCCCACCGCGACCATGACTGGCCCCGGGCGGGGTTCAGCCACGGTGGGTCAAGCTTCGTCCGAACCGTCTAGGGAGGGCATGAATTCGGTCAGCGCGTCGGTCAGGGTCTGGACGACCGCCATGTCGAGCGTGTACTGGCCCAGGATGTGGAGCCGTGACAGAGCCTCCCCCAGGGTCAGCCGCTCGCGATACGGGCGCGCGTGCGTGAGCGCCTCGAGGGTGTCGCAGACGGCGACGATCCGGGCTCCCGGATCGATCGCGTCTCCGGCCAGGCCCTCGGGGTAGCCGGTACCGTCCAGCCGCTCGTGCTCCTCGCGCACGATGCGCGAGATGTCGGGGGTCATCCCCGGGATCTGCCTGAGCCGCTCCTGCCCGCGCTCCGGATGCTGCCGGATCGTGGTGTCGAAGACCTTGGGCGCGAGCCGGACGTCGGCGTCCCACGCCTCGCGCGAGTCGGACATCCCGATGTCGTGGAGCATGGCCGCGGTCCCGAGATCGATGATGTCGCTCAGCGTGGCTCCGAGCTGGTCGGCGGTCAGGATCGCGAGGACCGCCACGTTGACGTGGTGGCGCTCGAAGTAGTCGCTGTCGGTCCGACGGAAGACCTCGGCCAGGATCGAGGACGGGCGCTCACGGACGACCTCGAGAAGGTCGTAGAGGGCGTACCGGATCTCTCCCAGGTCGACCTCGGTCTCCAGGTCGTCGGCGTTCAGGACACGCCAGGCGAGCGAGAGGGCGGCCTGGTACGGCGTGAGGGTGGGACCCTCCTCGAGGCGCGGGGCCGGCTCGGCCCCCTCTTCGGCCCGGGGCGCTTCTTCGGCCTCTTCCTCGACCCGGATCGCCTCCTCGGCCTCGATGACCTCGGCGTCGGAGCGCGGCGTCTCCACGAGCTCGGCCGGCCGTTCGGCGGCGTCCGACCTGGGCTCGGCGGCCTCCGTTTCGCCGGCTTCCGGGCGGACGACCTCGGCCTCGGGCGGGGTCTCTTCCTCGGTTTCGGTGGCGGTCGCGATCCCCAGCCGGGCCTCGTCGAAGGCCGCCTGCTCTCTCCCGGCCTCGAACGCCGGGGCCGCGGGCGGCTC
>DATEDS010000094.1:0-2041 GCA_035281565.1 Gemmatimonadota bacterium | reverse complement strand
AGTTGCTGTTGCGGCCGTCGGTCCAGACCGGGTGGACGGCCCGGTTGGAGGCGGCGATGCCGTTGTAGTCGCCGATGAACGCCCGGAGGCGAAGAACCCCTTGTCCGGTCAACTGGAGCCCGGTTGTTGGTCCACCGGATCCGGCCCAGACCACCTTTTTGGATGCGGAGGACCCGAGAGAGGAAGCTCATCAGAGCGATGTCTCCCTCAAGGCGCCCCGGGGCGTGGGCGAGAACCCATGCGCGACCCGCCGGCGCGGTCTCGGACGGCCTCATAGAGGGTCACCGGTCGGGCGATGCCCTTCAGCTCGAACTCCCCGAGCTCGTGGACCCGGAACCCCACCGGTTCGACGCTCCGGACGAGGTCCTCACCCACGAAGACCTGGTTCGCAGCCGCCTGCGAGGCGATCCGCGCCGCGATGTTCACGGTCCGGCCGAAGTAATCGCCCTCGTCATAGATCATCGGCCCGGCGTTGACCCCGACATGGGCAGGAGGGAGCCCTCTAGGCGCTACGCTCTCGACGATCTCGAGGGACGCCCTGACCGCGTCACCGGGATCGCGGAAGTGGAAGTGGACGCCGTCGCCGAGCATCTTCACGACGTCCCCCCGGTGCTGCGCCGCGACCTCGTTCACCAGCTGCGCAAGCGTGAGCGAGACCTGGGCCGCGACGTCATCACCCGCCTCCTCGGTCAGCCTGGTGTAACCGGAGAGGTCTGCGAATGCAGCAGCCTCGATCCCACGCGGTGCCTTCTGGCGGACCCCCGCTTCCTCGAGCGCGGTCTCGACGTGCTCGAACTGATGCTCGGTGAGGAAGACCTCGGCGTGTCTTCGAAAGAGCCAACTCAACATCTGCTCGCCCGAGTGGCCCATCCGCAGCCCCACGTCCCGGATCGCCGCCTCGAATGCCTCGTTGTCGCTGAGGCCGCGCTGTCGGAACGGCTCCTCGATCGTGTTGTGGAAGTAGTGCGTCTGGAACTGGGCAACCCGCCTGGCGCTGTCCCCCCAGATGCGCAGCACGCGCAGCACGTCCCCCTCGCGCACGCCGGCCCCGAAGAGGACGGGAAGTGATTTGAGGATCGGGGCATCTTCCTCCCGCACGTTCTCGTCCTCGCGCGGTCGGGGCAGACCGAACGCCACGTACAGCGTCTGAAGCGTCTCCAGCGGGACGCCGAGTTCCTTGCTGAACTCGGCGAACGTGCGGTCCGACCGGGGGAAGCGTCGCCCCGCGCTCTCGAGGTAGCCGAGCTTCAGGTGACCCGACGCCACCGCCGAAGCGAGGGCGTTCGCATCCATCCCCTTCGCCTCGAGCTCTTGGACGACCCGCACGCGCATGACGTCGCGTCGTCGAAAGGCCCCGGCTTCCGGCTCAAGGAGTCCCAGACCGACGAGGCGTCGAACCCGCTCGATAGTCGTGCCGGCCCGTTCGGCCAACTCCTCTTCGCTCAGCCGATCCCGGTCCATGGCCCGGGGGTGCCGTTAGGCGGCGTACGAGGCGGGGTCCGCCTCGAACCGATCGCGGCAGGCCTCAGAGCAGAAGTAGTAGGTCTTGCCTTCGTGCTCGGCGGTCGCCGCTGCGTCGTCCGGGTCGATCCGCATCCCGCACACCGGATCAGTCACCATCGCCATCGCGTCCTCCCTGTCGGCCAGCAGACTTCTACTGGAACATGCTCTTAGCCCACAACCCTCTCTGAGCGTAGGCCTACCACAACGGGCAAAGCCGTACGCGAGTCCCTCCGAGTGAATGGGGACGGTAGGGCTGTCAATCGTCGAGCCAGACCCATCCCGGTATTCCACAGCACATCGACGGAGGCTCGGCGTCGGCAAGGAAGAGTCGCATCATGCTTGGATCCTCCGGCCCGTTCGAGGGTCTGGCCCACGAGCCCCAGCGCCATGGCGTGCAGCCGGTGTTCCCTGGACGCTCCGGCGGGCCTGGAGGCCTCATCGATCCGCCTCAGGCCGTCGGATCGGGACGACTGTAGGACCGATGCACGCGGGCGGGAAGCACGCGCGTGTCAGACCCGCCAGACGGGTATCACGCGGT
>DATEDS010000093.1:0-6966 GCA_035281565.1 Gemmatimonadota bacterium | reverse complement strand
CCGGTCGTCCGGTTCCCGTGTTCGGCATCAACCTGGGCGGCCTCGGTTTCCTCACCTCGGCGTCCGTCGACGGGCTCTGGCCGCGATTGGAGGCCGCGCTCGAGGGCCGCGCCCCGCTGGCGCGTCGCACGACGCTCGTCGCCGAGGTCGTGCGAGGCGATGAGGTCCGCGCCCGTCACCACGCGCTCAACGACGCGGTGATCCACAAGGGTGGCGGGCACCGCACGCTGCGGCTCGGTCTCCAGGTGTCGGGCAGTGGGCTCGGGCCCTATCTGGCCGACGGCCTCATCGTCTCGACCCCCACCGGATCGACGGGCTACAACCTGTCGGCCGGCGGGCCCCTCGTCTCGCCGGACACCGACGTCCTCGTGGTCACGCCGATCTGCGCGCACACGCTCGCCGTCCGCCCGATCGTGGTGGCCGCGGAGCGGCGGATCGAAGTCCGGCTCGAGAAGGCGTCCGATGACGTCCATGTGGTGATGGACGGTCAGGTGGAGGAGCCGGTCGCCGTCGAGGACGTGGTCCGTGTCACCCGCGGGGAGCACACGGTGATCCTGGCGGGCGTTGACCCCGCCGGCTACTACGACCGGCTGCGGGAGAAGCTCATGTGGGGCGGCCGGGCGGACCGGGGAACGTGACGTGCTGAGCCGACTCCGGATCGCGGACCTGGCGCTCATCGAGGACCTGGAGATCGATCTGGGACCTGGGCTGAACGTGCTGACGGGTGAAACCGGGGCCGGCAAGTCGGTGATCGTCGAGTCGATCGGGCTGCTGGCCGGCGGTCGAGCGTCCGCCTCGGTGGTCCGCGACGGTGCCGACCACGCCACCGTCGAGGGACTCTTCTCGGACGGGGCGGGCGAGGAGTGGGTGGTCAGGCGCGAGGTGTGGCGGGACCGGACGAACCGCTGCTACCTGGACGGGGCGATGGCGACCGCACGGTCGCTCCGCGAGCGGGCCGACGGACAGGTGGCGATCCACGGTCAGCACGAGGACCAGCGGTTGCTCGAGCGGGGAGCACAGCGGGAGATCCTGGACGCGTTCGCCGGCGCGACGACGCTCGCGGAACGGGTGGCCGAAGCCGTCGGCGTCCTCGAGGCTCTCAGGCGCGAGCGGTCCGGAATCGAGGCTCGCGGCGCCGAGCGGGAGACCCGCTCGCGGTACCTGCGCTCCCAGGTCGAGGAGATCGAGGCCGCCGAGCTCGAGCCGGGCGAGGAGGAGACCCTGGCTGCGGACGCCCGACTCCTCGGCCACAGCGCCGAGCGGGCCCGGCTGGCCGCGGAAACCCATGCCGCCCTCGAGACAGGGGACGCCCCGGTCGGCGAGGTCCTGGCCGCGGTCGTGCGGTCGCTCGATCGGCTGGCGGAGCTCGACCCGGAGATGGCCCCGGCCGCCCGGCGGGCGAACGACGCCCGTTACGAGATCGAGGACCTGGCGCGCGATCTCGACCGTTACGCTCGTGCCGTCGATCACGATCCCGAGCGGCTCGGCAGGATCGAGGCCCGCCGCGATCTCATCTTCCGCCTGCGGCGCAAGCACGGGCGGACGGTCGAGGAGATCCTGGATCTCAGCGAGTCGATGGCCGCCGAGATCCGGGAGCTCGAGCGGGAGGCGGCGCGTGAGCGCTCGCTGGACGGTGAGATCGGCACGGCCCGGAAGGAGCTGGAGACGGCCGCGGTCGCGCTCGCCGATGCCCGGGAGGCCGGGGCCGATCGTCTCGAGGAAGCGGTGCGGGGCCGACTCGCCGAGCTGGGGATGGGGGAGGGGATCTTCCGCGTGCGGTTGGAGCGGGCGCCCGATCCGGCGGGCGTCGAGTACGACGGCGAGCCGCGGGCGTGCGGGCGGGGTGGCCTGGAGAGGGTGGTCTTCCTGATCGCGCCCAACCCGGGTGAGGCGCTCCGGCCGCTGGCGGAGATCGCCTCGGGCGGCGAGCTCTCGCGCACGCTGCTCGCGCTCGAAGCCGCGCTGGCCGAGGCCGACCGGACACCGACCCTGATCTTCGACGAGGTGGACTCGGGGATCGGCGGGGCGGCCGCGCACCTGGTGGCTCGTCAGCTCGCCGACGTGGCCCGCCATCACCAGGTGGTGGTGGTCACGCACCTCGCGGCGATCGCCGCCGTGGCCGACCGGCACCTGGTGGCCGTCAAGGGGCTGCGCGACGGCCGCTCGGTGACCGAGGTGCGTGCGGTGGAGGGCGAGGAGCGCGTGCGCGAGGTGAGCCGGCTCCTCGGTGGCGACCCCGAGCGCGACGTGTCGCGGCATCACGCCGAAGAGATGCTGGGCGGGATCCGGTGACCGAGGCGGCTCGATCGCAGCGCGTGAACGGCCTGAGGATCGCGACCCTGCCCAACCTGCTCTCGCTGGTGCGACTGCTCCTGGTCTTCCCGATCCTCCTCCTCCTCGTGCGGTCGGAGCCCGCCAGCGACCGGCTCGCGATCGTGGTCCTGCTGGTCGCCGGGGCGACCGACCTGCTGGACGGGCTCCTCGCCCGGCGCCGGGGGTCGATCACGCCTTCGGGAAAGTTGTTCGACCCGGTCGCCGACAAGGTCCTGATCGGCGGGCTGGTCGTCTATCTCGCCATAGCGCGTGGCTTTCCGTGGTGGCTGGTGGCCGCCATCCTGGCGCGTGACCTGGCCCTGGTCCTGGGCGCGATCGTCTTCTTCCGGCGCGATCGGGTGGTATTCGGCGCCAACTGGAGCGGCAAGCTCACCACCTTCTGTCTCGGCCTGCTGATCCTGGCGTACGTCGTGCGCTGGGAGGGCGCCTACCTGCCGCTCACCGTCGCAGCGGTCACGGCGCTCGCGCTGTCGTACGTGTCCTACGGTCGGCGAGCGTGGAGCTACCGGCTCGCCGGCGGGGTATCGGCTGGCGGGCCCGGTGGTGGCATGGCAAACTCCGGCCCGTCGGAGCGCGCCGGGGGCTCGCGGCTCGAGCGAAGGGGGCGACGTGGCTGACCAGGAGCGGAAGGCGAACCGGCTCGACCGACCGGACGGCGAGGAGAGGCCTGCCGAAGGGGAGGAGGGGTCCGCGGCCGACGAAGGGCAGACGCCGGGCGAGCCCACCATCGACCTGGCCTCGATCCCCGACCGACTCCCGGTCCTGTCGCTCCGGGACGGCGTCCTCTATCCGTACACGGTGATCCCTCTCGCGCTCGCCGAGCCGCCACTCGTCTCGGCCGTGGACGCCGCCATGCGCGAGCAGCGGATGGTCGCCGTGGTGGCGCTCCGCCAGCCCGTCGAGGAGGGCCGCATCCCCGCCCGCGAGGACCTCCACGACGTCGGGACGGTGGCGGTCATCCACCGGATGGTGAGATCCCCGCAGGCGGTGCGGATCCTTCTGCAGGGGATCGCCCGCTTCCGTCTGGTCTCGGTGACCGACACTGAGCCGCACCTCGAGGCCCGGATCCTGGTTCTTCCCGAGCCCACCGACGAACTCACCGAACGCCAGGAGGCGCTGCTCCGCGAAGGCCAGGAACTGGCCGGTCAGGTGATTCGGGAGTCGAGCTTCCTTCCCGACGAGCTTCAGACCGCGGTCCGGCGGCTCGACCAGCCGAGCCAGTTCGTGTACATGGTGGCTTCCATGATCCACCTGGAGGACGACAAGCAACAGCGGGTCCTGGCGAGCAGCGACCCGGAGGAGCGGCTGGAGCTCGTGGTCGAGGGGCTGAGGCGGGAGCTGAACGTGATCCGGATCGGGGGCGAGATCCGGAGCCAGGTCGACGAGGAGATCCAGAAGAAACAGCGCGACTACTACCTGCGCGAGCAACTCAAGGCGATCCAGGAAGAGCTGGGGGAGGGCCCCGATGAAGGCGCCGAGGCCGAGCGGCTCAGGAAGTGTCTCGTCGAGGCCGAGGTGCCCGACTACGTGATGGAGGCGGCCGAGGAGCAGCTCGGGCGGCTGACGAGCGTGCCGCCGGCGAGTCCCGAGTACTCGGTGATCGTCAACTACGTGGACTGGCTCTGCTCGGTGCCCTGGTCCCGGTCCACCGAGGACCGTCTGGACCTCGACCACGCACGCACCATCCTGGACCAGGACCATTACGATCTTAGGGAGATCAAGGACCGTATCCTGGAATATTTTGCGGTACTTAAGCTAAAGCGTGACATGAAAGGCCCGATCCTGTGTTTCGTGGGCCCGCCGGGGGTCGGGAAGACGTCGCTCGGGCGGTCGATCGCCCGGGCCCTCGGCCGCGAGTTCGTGCGCATGTCGCTCGGAGGGATGCGCGACGAGGCGGAGATCCGTGGCCATCGGCGGACCTACATCGGCGCGCTGCCCGGGCGGATCGTCCAGTCCCTGAAGCGGGTCGGGGTCAACAACCCTGTCTTCATGCTGGACGAGATCGACAAGGTCGGCGCGGACTTTCGGGGGGATCCGTCGAGCGCTCTCCTAGAGGTGCTCGACCCCGAACAGAACGACACGTTCCGCGATCACTACCTCGACCTGCCGCTGGATCTGTCGAGCGTCCTGTTCATCGCCACCGCCAACGTCCTGGAGACGATCCAGCCGGCGCTCCTGGACCGGATGGAGACGATCCGTCTGCCCGGCTACACCGATCGGGAGAAGGTCCACATCGCCCGCGAGCATCTGATCCCGAAGCAGCTCGCGGAGAACGGCCTCGATCCGGCGGGGCTGGAGATCACCGATACGGCGCTGGAGCGCATCATCGCCAGCTACACGCGTGAGGCCGGGGTCCGGAACCTGGAGCGGGAGATCGCCAAGATCGCACGCAAGGTGGCGGCGCGGGTGGCCGGCGGGGAGAGCGGCCGGTTCGTCGTCGACCTCGACGACGTGCGGGAGTACCTCGGGCCGCGGAAGGCGTACCACGAGGTGGCGCGGCGCACCGCCCAGCCGGGGGTCGCGACCGCGCTGGCCTGGACCCCGGCGGGCGGCGAGATCCTGTTCGTCGAGGCCACCACGATGCCGGGGAGCAAGGGGTTCGTCCTGACCGGCCAGCTGGGCGAAGTGATGCAGGAATCCGCGCGCGCGGCGCTGGGCTACATCCGCAGCCACGCGGCGGAACTGGACATCCCCGAGCATTTCTTCGAAAAGGTCGACATCCATCTCCACGTGCCGGCCGGCGCGACCCCCAAGGACGGCCCCTCGGCCGGGGTGACGATGGCGGCGGCCCTGGCGAGCGCGCTTACGGAACGCCCGATCCGGCCCGACGTGGCGATGACGGGGGAGATCACGCTGACCGGGCAGGTCCTGCCGGTGGGAGGGATCAAGGAGAAGCTGGTCGCGGCGCGGCAGTCGGAGATCCGCACCGTCGTCCTCCCCGAGCGGAACCGGGAGCACGTCGAGGAGGTCGAGGCGGAGCTCGTGAAGGGGCTCCGCTTCGTCTACGCCGAAACGATCGGCGATGTCCTCGAGGCCTCCCTTTCGGACCGGCCGGTGTCCGGGGCGGCCCCCAGCGAGCCCGCGCCGGCCTCCGAGGAGACCGCCGAGGCGACCCCCTGAGAGATGGTGCCGGGGGCGGGGGTCGAACCCGCACGGGCTTTCGCCCACAGGATTTTAAGTCCCGCGCGTCTACCGGTTCCGCCACCCCGGCGGCGAGCCCAAGATAGCACCCGACCGGACGGCCCGCCGGAAAGGACCGGCGGGCCCGGGAACCTCCCGTCCCGCGGTTGGTAGCACAGCCCGGGAACCCGGGGTCGGCCTTCGGCCTGGATGGCTCGGCTCTTGCAGATCGAGGTCTTGCGGAGCACCGACCACCAGCGTATGCTCTGGAGATGTAACGTCTCGATCTGAGTGGACCGGAATCGGGTGCGTGCACGTCTCGACCGCCCCTCGAGGGCGGGTGGACGGTGCCCAGGCCGCGCACCGCCTCGACGCTGGACAACATCGGCCGAAGCGGCTCGAGTCAGGCGCGCATGTTCTTGAGAGACTCCGCCCCCCAGGAGCGTCCCCAGCCAGCCTCTCATTTCCGGCGGGCCGACCAACAGCTCATCCCCGTTCTCCGCAGCCTGCTCGATTTCTTTTCCGTCCTGCTCGCGTTTTGGACCAGCTATCTGACGCGATTGTGGGTGGCGACCCTCGACTGGCTCGATCCGATCAACATGCAGCCGGCCCCCTACATCAACCTGGGCATGCTCTATGGGGTGCTGGTCGTGGCCGTGTTCTGGCGCCTCGGCCTCTACAAGGAACGCGCCAGCATCCTGAACCTGCAGGAGATGGCGGACGCCCTCAAGGGGATCGCGCTGGCCGCGGCGCTCTTTCTGGTCGTCGTATTTCTGGGTCAGCTCACGCCGTTCTCCAGGTTCGTCGCGTTCGCCGGTTTCTTCTTCTCGATGGTGTTCGTCGTTCTGCAGCGCAGGCTCTTCTCGGCCTTTGCGCGCGGCCTCGGGATGAGCGGGCGAGTGGGCCGGCGCACGGTCCTGATCTACGGGAGCGGCGAGACGGGCCGCCTGCTCATGAAGAAGCTCGTCCAGGCTCCGCACAAGGCGTGCTCGGTGATCGGCTTCCTGGACGACTTCGCCCCTCGCGGGACCCCCGTGGACTGCCGGATCGACCAGACGACCATGGAGGTCTACGAAGCGCGCGTCCTCGGCCGTCTCCAGGATCTCAAGGAGATCGCTCGCGAGAAGGGCGTGAACGAGCTGCTCGTGACCGTGTCGCTCACCAACGCCGAACGCCATCACGAGCTCCTCAAGCTCGCTCGCGAGGCCGGCGTGAACGTGGGCGTGGTCCCGCGCTTCGGGGAGGTGCGCGCCGATCAGCTGGAGGTCGAGGATCTGAGCGCGATCACGCTCCTCAGGCCGCGCTCGATCCGCTCCCAGCGGTTCTACCCGGCGGCCAAGCGGTGCGTCGACCTGGCTGTTTCGAGCGTTCTTTGGGTGATTTTCCTTCCGGTCTGGATCCTGGCCGCGATCGGGATACGGCTGGAGTCCGGGGCACCGGTCCTGTTCCGCCAGATGCGGATCGGACAGGGCGGGCGGCCCTTCGAGATGCTCAAGTTCCGGACTATGCGAA
>DATEDS010000092.1:0-7037 GCA_035281565.1 Gemmatimonadota bacterium | reverse complement strand
TAGACCGGCCAGTGGAAGCGCCGCTCGCCGACCTTGACCCGGGCGCCGCTCGCCCGGGTCAGAAGGGCGGCTCGCAGGTTACCGTGGAAATCCACCGTCAGATCCGGACGGAGCGCCCGGATGCGGGCCAGGGCGCGCAGGGCGCCTCCGGCCCCCCGCTCCGCGATCACGATCTCGTCGATCTCCTCGAGGGACCGCAGGAGGGTGTCGTATCCCGGCTGAACGACGAGCGTCAGCCGGGCGTGTGGAGCCCACTGCTTGAAGAGCCGGACGCACGCGCCGACGACGATCATGTCGCCGTGGCGACGCAGACGAACGAAGAGTGCGGAGCGGATCTCCCCCGGGTCCAGGGGAAGGGTGGGGGGCTTCATGCCCGGACGCCCGATGGCCTCAGGCAGGCATCTCGGCGAACTGGAGCTCGTACAGCTGGCTGTATCGCCCTTCCCGGGAAAGGAGCTCCGCGTGGGTGCCCTGCTCCACGACCCGCCCCCCGTCGATGACCACGATCCGGTCGGCGTGGAGGACGGTCGACAGGCGATGGGCGATCACCACCACGGTGCGGTTTTCCATGAGCCGGGCGATCGCTTGCTGGACGAGGGTCTCGCTCTCCGAATCGAGCGCCGAAGTCGCTTCGTCGAAGATCAGGATGGGCGGGTTGCGGTAGATGGCGCGAGCGATCGCGAGCCGCTGACGCTGGCCGCCCGAGAGGCGGATGCCGCGCTCGCCGACCGGTGTCTCGAACTGCCTCGGCATCTCGCGGATGAATTCGAGCGCGTTGGCCGCCCGGGCCGCCTCCTCGAGCAGTGCGGGGTCGGGCTCGACGCCGTAGGCGATGTTCCGCGCCACGGTCTCGTGGAACAGGATCGTCTCCTGGGTGACGATCCCCATGAGGGCGCGCAGATCCGTCAGCCTCACATCACGGAGGTCGTGACCGTCCAGGAGGATCCGGCCGGCGGTCGGGTCGTAGAAGCGGGGCAGCAGGTCGACGATGGTGGACTTCCCGCCGCCCGATGGTCCTACGAGCGCGACGACCTCGCCCCGGCCGATCGTGAACGCGACGTCGTGGAGGACCCGGCCCCCCTCCTGGTCGTAGGCGAACGAAACATGGTCGTACCGGATCTCGTGATCGAACGACGGGACCGGGACGGGGTGCGCGATCTCCTTCACGTCCGGCTCCTCGTCCAGGACGCCGAAAATCCGCTCGCAGCCGGCGAGCGCCGGTTGAACGTCCTCGTTCAGGCGCGAGAGGTACTTGATCGGGCTCGAAAGCTTGAGCGATGCGACGAGGAAGACGAAGAAGGTCTCCGGCGTGAGCGTGCCGTCCACGAGGATCATCCGCCCTCCGATGTAGAGAATCAGGACGACCGCGCCGGCGAGAAGGAACTCCGAGAGCGGGGTTCCGAGAAGGGCATACTTCTTCGACCGCACGAGGTTCCTCTGGTAGGCGGCGTTGTCCCGTGCGAACCGCGCGCGCTCGAACTGCTCGGCCCCGAAGGCGCGCACGATCCGTATTCCCAGGATGTTCTCCTGAAGCGTGCTGGTGACGTCGCCCAGCTTCCGGAGGAGCTCCCGGTTGACGCGCCGCAGCTTGCGGGCGATCAGGACTGCGATCCAGGCGATCGGTGGCAGGATGATGAGCGCGAGGAGGGTCAGACGCCACGAGATCGCGATCAGGATCAGCAACGTGACCCCCACCTCGAGGACATACCGAGTGACGTTGATGACCCCCGTCGAGATCGCGTTCTTCAGGAGCTGGACGTCGTTGGTCAGGATCGACATCAGATGTCCGGCGCGCGTCTGCTGGAAGTAGCGGAACGAAAGACGTTGCAGGCGCGCGAAGAACTCGCCGCGGAGGTCGCGCAGCGCCCTCTCCAGGACGATCTGGGGAAGGAACTCCTGGAGATAGCCCAGGATCGCCTTCAGGAAGTAGATCGCCAGGATGATCAAGCACACGTTCCGGAGCGTGCCCAGCGCCGACCCCTCCTGGAGCCAGGCGAAGAGGTCGTACTTGACGAAGTGCTCGGCCCGCCCCATGAGCCCCTCCGGCGGAGGGGGGATGCCGGCCTCCGGCCCACCGAAAAGGACCTGGAGGAAGGGGATCAAGAGGACGATCGAGAAGCCGTCCACCAGCGCGAACGCGATCATCAGCAGGAACGACAGGCCGAGGAGCCCGGCGTGCGGCCGCAGGTAGCCGAGGACGCGCAGGTAGGTCCGCATGACGACGAAGATATTAAACTCCTCCGACGCGAGCCTCGATTCGATCCCATCCCCGACAGAGGAGGTCCCGCATGGATGAGATCCTCCCCGGAGTCTTCCACTGGACCACCCATCACGAGAAGATCGGAGACCGGGTCCACTCCTATGGTCTCACGGACGCGCACGGCACCGTGCTGGTCGATCCCCGCGTCCCCGAAGACGGCATGGACTGGTTCCGGGATCGCCGCATCCCCCATGACATCCTGCTCACCAACCGGCATCACTACCGTCACAGCGGCCGCTTCGCCGACGCTTTCGGAAGCACGGTGCACGCCCACGCGGCCGGGATGCACGAATTCACGAAGGGCGAGGAGGTGAAGCCGTTCGATTTCGGCGAGGCCCTCCCGAACGGCTTCCTGGCGTTGGAGGTCGGCGTTCTGTGTCCCGAAGAGACCGCCTTCCACACGGTCCGCGAGGGCGGAATCCTATTCCTGGGGGATTCGGTCGTCCGGTGGGGGAAGGATCTGGGATTCGTGCCCGAGGAGCACATCGGCGACGACCCTCCGGCGATCATGAGGGGGATCAAGGATTCGCTGGCGCGGATCCTCGAGGACCGGGAGTTCCGGCACCTCTGCCTGGCGCACGGCGAGCCGATCCTGGACGACGGCATGGCGCGGCTCCGCGCGTTCGTCCAGGAGGAGTAGTGGCGACCGGCGAGGTCATTCCTCCGGGCTCCCCGGTCCGCGAGATCGCCCCCGGGCTCTTTCACTGGTCCGCGCTCCATCCGGAACAGGGGATCGTGGTGAGCTCGTATTGCGTGGAGCCGGCGCGCGTCCTGATCGACCCGATGGTTCCCGACGACGGCCTGGCCTGGTTCGAGTCCCGGGCCCCCGAGCATGTCCTCCTCACCAACCGCTATCACTCGCGGGGGAGCGCCGTCTTCGTGGATGCGTTCGGCTGCCGGGTGCGGTGCCATCGGTCCGGCCTCGAGCACGTGCGGGAGCGGGTGACGGCGGAGCCCTTCGAGCACGGCGAGGTGCTGGCCGGGGGGATCGAGGCGCTGGCGGTCCCCGGTTTCACGCCGGACGAGACCGCGCTCCACGTGCCCGCGGCGGGAGGTGGGCTGGCGTTCGCCGACGTCCTGATCCGGGACGGCCGGGGCCCGCTCGGCTACGCGCCGGACGGGTGGTACGGGGACGACCCGGAGCCGGCCAAGGCCCGCGTCGTCGAGGCTGCCCGCGCGCTCCTCGCCCTGGATTTCCGGCACCTCCTCCTGACCCACGGCGAACCGATCGTGGAGGACGGGAAGGAGGCCCTGAAGGCGTTCGTCGGGCGGGAGTCGTAGGCGGGAACTCGCAGGCGGGACCCCGGCCCCCGTGCATCGCCTTCACGAAGACGGCATGGCCAACGACCTGGACTCCAAGCGCGCGGCCTTCCGGTCGCTTCACGACGAAGGGTGCTTCGTGCTGCCGAACCCATGGGACCTCGGCAGCCTCCGGCGACTGGAGGAGCTCGGGTTCGCCGCCGTGGCATCGACGAGCTCCGGGCTGGCATGGTCGCTCGGACGCGAGGACGGCGAGGTCGGCCGGGACGACGTCCTGAAGCACCTCGAGGTTCTCTGCGAATCGACCCGCCTGCCGGTGAACGCCGATTTCGAGGCCGGCTTCGCCGATCGGTCCGAAGAGGTTGAGGCCAACGTGCTGCTGGCCGTCGAGACCGGCGTGGCCGGTCTCTCGATCGAGGACCGGACCGGCGGTGAGCTCTACGAGCTGTCGCGGGCGGTCGAGCGGATCGAGGCGTCCCGCGAGGCCATCGATCGGTCCGGGGCGGACGTGATCCTCGTCGGTCGGTCGGAGGGTTTTCTGATCGGCCGGACCGACATCGACGCGACGGTCGAGCGTCTGACCGCGTATGCGAAGGCCGGGGCCGACTGTCTCTACGCGCCGGGCATCCGGGACCCCGCCCACATCGAGGCGGTGGTGGCCGCCGCGGCGCCCAAGCCTGTCAACGTCCTCCTCTTCGGTCCGGACATGCGGGTCGAGGACCTGGCCGCCCTCGGGGTCCGGCGCGTGAGCGTCGGCGGCTGTCTGGCCCGGGCTGCGTGGGCGGGGTTCGAGGAAGCGGCCCGGTCGCTCCGCGACCGGGGGGTCCTGCCCGCGCCGTGCTTCCGGTGACTCCCACCCGCGCGGGCTAGCGCGGGGTCAGCGTCGCCACCGGCAGGATGAGCTCCTCCAGAGAGATTCCGCCGTGGAGGAAGGCCCCGTAGTAGCGGGCCTGGTATTCGCGCAGCTTGGTCGGATACACGAAGTAATAGTCCTCGACCGCCATCAGGGCGGCCACGTTCGTCCCCTGGTCGGGCAGGCCGATCGAGGCCATGTCGAGGACACGGTAGGCCGACTCCTCGTTCTCGGCCCGGATGTCGTTACCGAACTTGTAGCGCAGGTTCTGGGAGGCGTCGCGCCGGGCGTACACGGTGGCGGGACGCAGGCAGTGAACCGAGCCGTGGTCGGTCGTGAGCACCACCCGTACCCCCTGGCGCGCGGCCTGCCCGAGGAGATCGATCAGCGCGGAGTGCATGAACCAGGAGCGGGTGAGCGAGCGGAAGGCCTCCTGGTCGGGCGCGATCTCGAGCAGGATCTCCGACTCCGAGCGCCCGTGCGTCAGCACGTCGATGAAGTTGAAGACGAATGCGGAGAGGCGGCTCTGGAAGCACTGCGGCAGGCGCCTGAGCGCGCCGGCCGCGTCCTCGGCCGTATAGACCTTGATGTACTGAACCGGGCAGGCCTCGGCCAGGCCTTTCCGTCTCAGCTGGAGCTCCAGCAGCTCCCGCTCGTGCGGGTTCAGTGATCCTTCCACGTCGGCGTCGCCGATCCACAGACCGGGCTGCCGTTCCACGATCTGGCGCGGGAACCAGCCGCTGAAGATGGCGTTGCGCGAGTACGGGGTAGCCGACGGGAGGATCGATCCGGCATGGGATTCCTCGATCGTGAAATGGCGCTCGAGGACGTCGCGGATGGCGATCCACTGGTCGAGCCGCAGGCAATCGATGATCACGAAGAACACCGGGCCCGGATCCGCCTCGAGCAGCGGCACCACGTGCCGCCCGACGAGATCCGGCGACAGGATCGGCCGCTCTCCCGGCCGCGCGGCGACCCACTGCGGATAGTTCTGGATCGCGAACCGCGAGAAGTCCGCGTTCGCCGCCCGGTGCAGCTCCTGCTGGCTCTGCAGGAGCCCGCGCTCGCCGGCCTCGACCAGCCGCATCTCCCAGGTCAGGAGCTCGCGGTACAGCCCCACCCAGTCATCCCACGAGACGCACGCTTTCCGCTCGTCCTCCAGCTCGAGGTACCGGCGGCTGAACTCCTGGGCGATCGTCTGGTGGCGGATCTGGGACCCTTCGAGGAGCCGCTTGAGGACGGACAGGACCTGATTGGGGTTGATCGGCTTGACCAGGTAGTCGTCCACCCGCCGGCCGATCGCCTGGTCCATGAGCCCCTCCTCCTCGCTCTTGGTGACCATCACCACGGGGAGCCGGGGATGGTCGTCCCGGATACGCTGGAACACGGTCATCCCGCGCATCCCCGGCATCTGCTCGTCGAGGAGGACGCAATCGAAGCCATTGTCCGAGAGGACCGCCAGGGCGTCCTCGCCGTTGGGCGCCGTGACGACGTCGAATCCGCGCTTCTCGAGAAAGAGGATGTGGGACTTCAGGCCGGCGATCTCGTCGTCGACCCACAGGATGCGGCGGGCGTCCATCGCCTCCAATGTAACCCGCCGGGGAGCGTCGGTTCCGCCTCGGATGGCGGATGCCGGGTTCAGGCCTTAGGTTCGAGTCGGATGCCAGATGCCATGGAGGTGACATCCAGATGTCGAATCTGAAGGATATCGAGCTTCCGGAGACCGCTGAGCCGACCGTCCCCGGCGCGACCGAGGCCGGCGTCGGCGCGGTCGGCTACGACGAGGAGGCCCTGCGCGAGCGCGTCGAGGAGGCGCTCGACACGATCCGGCCGGCCATCGCGATGGACGGCGGGAACGTCGAGCTGCTGGACATCGAAGGCGGCGTGGTCACGCTGCGGATGATGGGCGCCTGCGGCGGCTGCCCGATGTCGACGATGACCTTGAAGCAGGGAATCGAACAGAGGTTGAGGGAGATGGTCCCGGGGATCACCCGGGTCGATGCCATCTAAGCCGCCGGGCGCGGCCCCGTAGCGCGGGAGCCGGGCGAGAGCCCGGCTCTTTTGCGTTCGGGCGGCCCTCAGTCGCCCCGGGAGTCGTCGAGCAGGGCCTCGAGATCCTTCCGGCCCAAGGCGCCCGTTCGACGCGCCGCCTCGCGGCCTTCACGGAACACGATGCTCGTCGGGATCCCGCGAATCTCGTATCGCTTCGCGATGGCCGTGTTGCGGTCGGTGTCGAGCTTGCCGATCAGCGCGCGGCCGGCCCGATCGGCCGCCAGCTCGTCGATCGTCGGGGCCATGACGCGACACGGACCGCACCAGTCGGCGTAGAAGTCGACCAGCACCGGCACCTCGCTCCCCGATATCACCCTGTCGAAATCGGCGTCCGAGAGCTGGACCGGCCGGTCGAGGAGGATCGGCCGGCCGCACTCGCCGCAGCGCGGGCGGTCGTCGATCCGGGAGAGCTCGACGGCGTTGACCCGCCCGCAGAAAGGGCAGGGCACGACCGCCCGGGGAGGTGGTGTATCCGGCGTCACGGCGCCGTCCAATCTGCGCGCCGGCCCGGTCGCCGCAAGCCGATCCGGGTGATGGACCGTCACCCCGCGCGCGGGACGGCCGCCCGCGTGGCCCTTAGGATATCGCCCTCCATGTCGAAGCTCTGGCGGA
>DATEDS010000091.1:0-3538 GCA_035281565.1 Gemmatimonadota bacterium | reverse complement strand
TCCAAAGCGGGCTGGCGGACTTCCGGTCCGCCGCCACACGGACGATGGGGTCGTCGCCCGGATCGAGCTCCGGTGCCGGGGGCGGTGGCTCGGTCGGGGGTGGCGGAGGCGGGGGCGGGGGCGGGAGCTGGTAGCGGACCCCCGGATCAGGCGTCGCAGAGCCGGACGCCCACCGTTACCTCGCGGTCCACGCGGGGATCGACGAACCCCCCGTCGCCGCACAGGAACGGAACGGGCGAGAACGTCATCTCCCTGAGACGGAGCCGCCCCGGCTGGGTGGGGAACCGGATCGGAGCCGTGGCGCTCGTCTCCCCGGCGGGCAGGACCACGACACCGATCCGGTTCTCCCCGGCGAAGGGGGGCGCCAGGTCGTAGAGCACGTCCAGCCGTCCGTCCACCTTGAACGGCTCGCGCGGCGGGTCGAGCTCGGCGGTGACCTCGACCGTGAAGCCGGGAGCCTGGTCGAGCGCGGCCGGGCCGTCGTCGTCGCTGCCGCAGGCGGCGAGCAGGAGCGGGAGGGCGAGCGCAGCCGCTGAGCGCGACCGGGGGCTCGGCGAGAGCCGGTGCCCCTCCATCACCGACCCCGCTCGCGGAAGAGATCCGGCTGCTCCGGCTCGCGGAAGAGATCCGGCTGCTCCGCGGGCTCGACCTCGATCCCGGCCATGGCCTCGGGGTATGCTTCCTTCAAGGGCTCCGGCACCCGGACCGGCCTTCCCGTCGCCCATGCCTTCAGCTGGAGGGCGTTCACCGCGGCCTGCCCCCGGTAGTGGTTGTTGGTGATCGCGATGACCGCGGCGACGGCGGGATCGGAGCCCGCCGCCCGGATCTCCTCGACCCACGGGTCGAGCTCCTCCCGGTCGTACAGGTAGTCGTACCGCTCGTGCGAAGGACGGCCTTCCGCGAACCACGATTCGTAGTTGCGGCCGTGGAACCGGAAGTAGACGACGGGCCCCGTGCGGCGGACGATGCGTCCCAGAGACCCGTCATGGATCGGCTGGTCGATCGCGGCGAGCCCGACCTTCTTCCCGGCGAGCCACTCGAGCGCCCCGGGATCGTCCCAGGAGGCGTGCCGCACCTCGACCACCAGTGGATAGTCCCCGAAGGTCTCGATGATTTTCGCGAGCCAGCTCCGCGCCGCGGGCTCGTTCCGGAACGACCACGGGAACTGGATCAGGACGGCGAGGAGCCGGTCCTCCTCGGCCAGGACGTCGAGTCCCCCCTTGACCTCCTTGATCTCATCGGCCGTGGGCGGTGTTTCCCGTTCGTGCGTGAAGCGCCGCCACAGCTTGGCGGTGAACCGGAAGCGCGGGTTCTTCTCGACCCTCCGCACCCACGACCGGGTCCACTGGGGCGGCGGCGGGCGGTAGAAGGAGGAGTTGATCTCGACGACATCGAAGTAGCCGGCGAGGTACTCGAGCGGATCGAACCGCCGCCCGGCGCCGCTCGGATAGACGATCCCCCTCCAGTCCTCGTAGGACCAGCCGGCGGGACCGATGTGAAGGTCCGTTTCGAGGGGCATCCCACGTTATAGTATCGATTCGGAAGAACGGACGCTTGAACGGGAGCGCGAGACCGCCTTTCCCACGGCGAACTTCGACGCCCGCCGCGCCTCCTCCCCCGCCTCCTCGCCTTCCGCCACCGCCAGGGTCGGCCCCGACCGTACCGCGTCGAATCCCCAGCGCGAGCGGAGCCTGTCCAGGGGCTTGAGGAGCCGCTCCCAGGCGAGCTCCCTGGGGTCCGCGAAGAGGTCGAGCTGGGGAGCGGCCAGGACCAGGTTCGAGAGCCCGACCCCGAGGAGCCGGACCTGGACCCGCCGCGCCCACGCCGTGCGGAAGAGCTCGCGCGCCGTTCCCGCCACCACCCGGTCGCTGTCGGTCGGCGTCATGAGGGTCGCGCTGCGGGTCACGGTCGTGAAGTCGCGGTAGCGGAGCTTGAGGGTCACCGTGCGGGCGGTCATCCGGTGACCCCGGAGGTCCCGGCAGGCGCGCTCGGCCAGGTAGTGGAGCATGGCCTCGCAGAACCCGGGATCGGTCGTGTCCTCGCCGAACGTGCACTCGCGGCTCACCGACTTGGGGAGCTCCCGTGGCGCGATCTCGGCGCCGTCGTCCTCCCCCCTGGCGCGGGCGAAGAGCTGGGGGCCCCGCTCGCCGAAGGCGAGCCCGAGGAGCTCGGGGTCCAGCCGCGCCAGGTCCCCCAGCCGGCGCAGGTTGAAGCGCTTCAAGGCCTCCAGCGTGGCCGGGCCGATCCCCGGCATCCGCTCGAGCGGCAAGGGCGCCAGGAAGGCCGCCTCGCGGCCCGGCCAGACGTGGAGAAACCCCTCCGGCTTGGCGATCTCGGAGGCGATCTTGGCGACCGTGCGGCTCGTGGCGAGCCCGAGCGAGGCCGGAAGCCCCGTCTCCTCCTGAATCGCCCGCCGGATCCGCTCGGCGGTCGCGGCCGGGGGTCCGTGGAGGCGCCCGGTCCCGGTGAGGTCCAGGTACGCTTCATCGATCGAGACCGGGTCGACCGCCGGCGTGAAGCGGCGGAAGACCCGCCTCACCCGGCGCGCCGCGTCGCGGTAGCGGTCGTAACTCCCCCCCAGGTAGACCGCATTCGGGCAGAGCCGGTACGCCTCCCGGATCGGCATCGCCGAGTGGAGCCCGTACTCCCGGGCCTCGTACGAGGCGGCGGCCACGACTCCGCGCCCCTTCCCGCCCCGGGGATCCGCCCCCACCACGACCGGCTTCCCCATGAGCGAAGGGTCGCGGAGCCGCTCGACGGCGACGAAGAAGGCGTCCAGGTCGACGTGGAGGATCGACCGCGGGGCGGACGGGGGGGCCACGAGGAAGACCATACCCGAACAAACACCGAATATCAAGGGAGCCTAGTCACCCTCAAGAAGTATAGCGCTTGACACCTAGCGGGAAACGCTATAGTGGAGGATCTGCTTCGAGTGGCGCGACAACGACGCCCACGAGGTCGAGATCACGGACTACCACTAGGAGACGAACGATGCCCGCAAAGAAGCTCTCGCCCGTTCATCCCGGTGAGGTGCTCGAAGAGGAGTTTCTGAAGCCGCTTGGGCTGAGCCAGCATCGGGTCGCCCTGGATATCGGTGTGGATCCTCGCCGAATCAATGAAATCGTCCTCAGGAAGCGCGGCGTGTCGGCGAATACCGCCCTTCGCCTCGCCCGCTACTTCGACACGTCCCCCGAGTTCTGGCTCGGCATCCAGGCGCAGTATGACCTCGACATGGAAGAAGACGAGCTCGGCGACAGGCTCGAGAAGGAAGTACGGGCCTACGCAAAGACCCATTAGCCCGGCCATGCCGGCAATCGAGACTCACGAGCTGACCCGCCGCTTCAACGGCCTGATCGCCGTCGACCGGCTCTCGATCACGGTCGAGCGGGGTGAAGTTGTGGGACTCCTGGGCCCCAACGGCGCCGGCAAGACGACCACGATCCGGATGCTGGCGGCCTTGATCCCGCCGACCTCGGGGACGGCCTCCGTGTGCGGCCACCGGCTGGGCGAGGAGGACGAAGGCGTCCGCCGCTCGGTC